>CAYINH010000369.1:0-2925 GCA_964364615.1 uncultured Gemmatimonadaceae bacterium | reverse complement strand
TGGCCGCCGGCGGCACCATCACCGGAGAGCATGGCGTCGGGTCGGACAAGATCGATTTCATGCCGCTGATTTTCGATCCGGCCACCCTGTCGGCGATGTGCGATGTGCGCCGGGTGTTTGACCCGGAAGGACGGGCCAATCCGGGGAAGGTGATCCCGCTGCGGTCCTGCCGGGAATGGCGGGCGGGAGGTATCGCATGAGCGACCACATCGCGGCTCGGCTCCGGGAGTCATTCGGCGCGGTGGCCCTGCCCCAATGCCCGGGCGGCCGACCACGGGTCGCCCCCGACACGATCGAGAACGCGGCCGGGGTCCTCGCCTTGGCCAGCGCCGAGGGGTGGTCGGTTCAGTTGGAGGGCCAGGGCAGCTGGGGATTGCCGAGCGCAACGGCGGATCTGGTGGTCACCACGACCGGATTGGATACCATCCCCAGGATTGCGGCGGCCGACCTGGTGGCCACCGTCCAGGCCGGGGTGTCTCTGGCTGAGCTCAATCGCAAGCTCCACGACGCCGGCATCTGGCTCCCCTGGGATCCACCGGGTGGACCCGACCGGACCATCGGGGGGATCATCGCCGCCGGCACCGCGGGGCCGCTTCGGCTCGGGTTCGGTCCGATCCGGGACTCGCTGGTGGGTTGTACCATCGTGACCGGGGACGGGCGGATTCTCCGACCCGGGGGTACCGTGGTCAAGAACGTCGCCGGGTACGACCTGACCCGGTTCCAGGCGGGCGGGTTTGGCGCCTTCGGCCTGATCGCGGAGCTCCACCTTCGGCTCCGCGCCAACCCGGGGGCCGACCGGACCCACCTGGCTCACGGCGACCGCGACATTCTGACGCGAGCCGGTCGAGGCCTGATCGATGGTGGCCTCGAGCCAGCCAGCCTCGAGCTGCTTTCCCCGGCCCTCGGGGCTCACGCGGACTGGACCCTGGCCGTCCGGCTGATCGGACCCGATGCCGCCATCGGGGCCCAGGCGGCCGCGCTCCACGGCCTCACGACGCTGAGCTGGATGGAGTTGACCCGGGAGCAGGCGAGTGCCTTCTGGCATCAGGCGGCTCGCGGCGCCCTGGGAGGCCCGGTCACCCTGCGGCTCGGCACCCTGCTCGATGGGATCGATGCCACGATCGACCTCCTGGAGGAGCGGCTCGACAGCGGGCTCATCTCCGCCGGGGCCGGCACCGGATCCCTGCGGTGGACCGGGTCGGCGTCAGCCGAGACCCTGATCCAGCTCCGACGGATCACCGCCGAACGGGAGATCCCGCTCACGGTGGAACGAGCGCCCGGGGATGTGCTGGCGGCCGTTGGGCATTTTGGCGCCTACCGGGAAGGGGTCGGACGGCTGGTCGCGGGGTTGCGTGGGGCGTTCGATCCGCAGGGCATCTTGCAGGTTCCCACCGACGCGGAGCCGCATGACGCCTGACACCGCCACGGCACCGACCGGGTTGAACGGCTGGCAGGCACTCGACCCATGCGTCCACTGCGGATTCTGTCTGCCCGCCTGCCCGACCTACCTGGCCACCGGCGACGAGAACGACAGCCCCAGAGGCCGGATCGTCCTCATGCGGGCTCTGGCGAGCGGAGAACTCCCTCCCGATGAGCCGACCATTCGCTATCACCTGGACCGCTGCCTCGGGTGTCGAGGCTGCGAGCCGGCCTGCCCTTCCGGCGTCGGCTACGGTCGAGGACTGGAGGCGGCCCGGTCACTGCTGAGCGCCGCTCGACCGAACGGGTCCCCGGCCGGCCTGGGGGTGTTCACTCGACCCTGGCGGTACCGCCTGGTGCTGGGCGCGGCCCGGGTCCTTCGCGCCACCGGGATTCCGGCTCTTCTGGCCGGCCGGGGTCGATTCCGGTTCCCCCTGACCATGCTTGCGGCGTCGGCCCCGAAACCCCGGCCGAAGCGGGCCGCCATGCCCCTCGTCGCCACCCCCACCCGCGGCACGGTGGCGCTGCTGACCGGATGCGTGGCCGGGGCGCTGTTCGATCACGTGCATCAGGCCACCCGCCGAACGCTGGCGGTGAACGGGTACCGAGTGACCGAGCCAAAGGGCCAGGGCTGCTGCGGTGCCCCGCATGCGCACGCTGGCGACCCGGTCACTGCCCGGAAGTTGGTGGCGCGGAACATCGCTACCATGGCCGGGGTCGACTGGGTGGTGGTCAACGCCGCCGGGTGCGGCGCGACCCTCAAAGAGGCGGGCCACCTGCTGGGAACCGACGAGGCCACCGCCTTCGGCGCCCGGGTGCGTGACGTCAGCGAACTGCTGGCGGCGGCCGGCCCGCGACCAGGGGCCGAGCTCTCCCTCCAGGTCGGGTACGACCCACCCTGCCATCTGCAACATGCCCAGGGCGTCCACCAGGAGGTCCTGACGGTGCTGAACGCGATCCCCGGCCTGTCGGTGCGCCTCCTTCCCGGAGCCGATCAGTGTTGCGGGAGTGCCGGGATCTTCAACCTGCAGCATCCGGAGCTGGCGGGCTCGATCCTCGACGCCAAGCTCGAAGCGATCCGGCAGGCCGACCCGCCGGTGGACCTGATCGTGACCGGGAATCCCGGATGCCTGATGCAGATCGGGGCCGGGGTGCGGGCCGGCGATCTCCCCGTTGGATTGGCTCACCCGGTGGAGTTGCTCGATCGTTCGTACGCCGCCGCCGGCTACTACCGTCAGGACGCCCAATGACGGTGCCCGGAATCCGGTTCTCTCCCGAAGCCCTTGAGTGGCTGATGACCGGCGCCACGGCGGTGCCGACGGAGCACGCCATCTTCCGGATCGAGGGACCCGCAGCCGTGGACTGCCTCCAGGGGCTGGTGACTTGCGATGTGGCGCGTCCGGGCGACGGGCATCTGAGCTACGGCGCCGTGCTCACCCCGAAGGGGATGATCATCGCCGACCTGTGGATCCTCCGGCTGGACGCTTCCCTGATCGTGTTGACACC
>CAYINH010000368.1:0-2930 GCA_964364615.1 uncultured Gemmatimonadaceae bacterium | reverse complement strand
GATCGGCGACGTGCTGCTCCGGGCCGGCAAGGTCCGGGAAGAGGACCTGGTGCGGGCTAACCGGATGCAGATGGACGGGGACGTCCGCCGGCTGGGGGAGATCCTGGTGGCGATCGGAGCGGTCTCGAGTCGGGAACTGGAGCGGCAGGTCCGGCTCCAGGTGGAAGAGGTGGTCTTCACCATGCTCGCCTGGGCCGAGGGGTATTTCGTCTTCGAGGAGGGGCTGACCGGGGAAGTCCCCCGGGAGACGAACGTTCGGATTGCGACCGAGGCGCTGTTGATGGAAGGGGCCCGACGGATCGACGAGTGGGAACGGATTCAGGGTCAGGTCCCCCATCTGGGAGTGGTTCCCCGGCTGGCCCCGCCCGAAAGTGCGGAGCCGGGCAGCCTGAGCCTCACCCCGTTCGAGTGGCGGGTCCTGGCGGCCTGCGAGGGAACCCTCGACATCCGGGCCATTGCGCTCAGCCTGGTGGCCTCGGAATTCGACGTTGCCCGAACCCTCTTCGGGCTGGCCTCGGCGGGTGTTATTCTCCTGCACGATCCGGCGGTTCAGGCCGCGGCAGTCGAGATCGTCGAGCCGACCACCCTGGCCAGCCAGGGCGAGGAACACCTCCGGCGGGGTGACCCTGCGGCGGCGCGCACCATCGCCGATCGGCTGATCGCCGGCTTTCCTCACTCGCCCATCGGCCCGCTTCTGCTGGGTCGCAGCCTGCTGGCGGAATGCCGCTACCCGGAAGCCGAAAAGGCCTTCCGGGAAGCGGTCCAGCTGGCCCCGGATGGAGCCCGGGCCCTGCGTCTGCTCGGACTGGCCCGGCTGGCCCAGGGCCGGTTTGAAGAGGCGCTGCAGGCGCTGGCGGAATGGCGGTCGCTCCCCGACCGGCCGGCCGAAGAGGATCGTCACCTGGCCGCCCTGAGCCGGATGACCGAGATGGCCCGGGGAATGGCCGACCTGCTGCGAGGAGCGCTGTGACCGACGACATCCACGCCCTGACTGCCGAACTGGCGGCCAATTCGGAGAGCCTGGTGTTCCTCCGGCTGGGCGAAGCGTTGCGACGGCGCCGCCAGCTGGATGCCGCGCTCACGGTCGCGACCGGTGGAGTGCAGCGCCATCCTCACCTGGCGGACTCGCACGACCTGCTGGCCCGGGTTCGGAGCGACCGGGGAGAGGGTGACGCGGCGTTCGATGCCTGGACCCAGGTCCTGCGACTGGTCCCGGGTCACCTGGGTGCCCTGCGGGGGCTGGCATTCCTGGCTTTCCGGGCGGGTGACATGGACCGGGCGGAGCGCCACCTGGAGGCCGCCGTGGGCCTGTCGCCCACCGATCCCGCCCTGCGCGCCACCCTGCAACGGGTGAGGGACGGGCAGCGCCAGTCCGCGACCACCTCCGAGGCACTGACCACCGTCGATGTCGCGGGGACGCTGCTGCTCGACGAGAAGGGGCGGCGGCTGGCCGGGCTGATGCTTGATGTCACCGGGAGCGACGTCTCGGATCCGGTGGCGGCTGAGCTGGCGGGAGTGCGACGGGAGGCCGAGCGCACCGCTCGCCTGGTCGGACTCGGCGAGTGGCAGCGTCTGGTCGCCGAAAGCCCCGATGGGTACTGGCACCTCGCGCCTCCGACCGATGACACGCTGCTGCTGGTGACGGCCGATCCCGGAACGCCCCCCGGGCGGGTGGCGATTCAGGCGGACCGGGCCTTTGCCTCGGCCCGGCGGTGGCGGGAGCGGATGCGGTGAGCCGGGGATTCGAGGCGGTCCTGGACGGCATCACCCGGGTCCAGGGGGTGCGGAGCGCCGTCGTGGTCTCGGCGGAGGACGGTCTGGTGGTGGCCGAAGCGTCGATGGAGGGCATCGACACCGCCGCACTCGCCGCCCTGACCGCGAGCCTGGTCAGCCGGCTGGGCCGGGCGATGGCCGCCGCGGGACAGTTGCCCCCGGCGGTGATCCACCTCGAAGGGGAACGGGGGCATGTCCTCGCCCGACCGGCGCCAGCGGACCTGCTGCTGGTCGCGGTCGCGGAGGCCACGGCCAACGTCAGCCTCCTGCGGCTGACCCTGCTGGATGCCGCCGAGCGGATGCCGTCGTGAGAACCATTGAGCCGTGGGTTGAGCCGCCCCTGCGGGAGTTCCTCCGGGAGTCCTCCGCCCGGCTGGTCCTGGTGATGACGTCGTCGGGCCAGGTCGTGGCCCAGTACGGGTTCACCCGGTCGCTCGATGTCATGGCCGCCGCCTCCCTCGGGGCCGCGATCGTGGCCTCCACCGAAGAGCTCGCCCGGGTCATGAACGCCGGCTCGTTCGGGAACATCGCCCACCAGAATGCCGGCCGCGGCGTTTTTCTCGCGCCGTTCCCGATGCACAGTGGCAAGTGGATCGGGCTGGTGGTGTTCGATCACGAGACCAGCCACGGGCTGGTGCAACTGTTCTTCGGCCAGTTTGCGGAGGAGCTCCGGGCCGCCGCGCCGGTCCAGCGAAGAGAGGCCGTGCTGCTGGCCGAGCAGTTCGAGGATGAACTCAACCGCAGCCTCCGCAGCCTGTTCGGTCGCTGAGATGCCGCTCGTCAACTTCACCGCCAGGGAAATCACCTGCAAGCTCGTCTACTACGGGCCGGGCCGGTCGGGCAAGACGACCAACCTCCAGTACATCCATGGCCGGGTGCCGGCGGCCCGTCGGGGCAAGATGGTCTCGCTCGCCACCCACGGTGACCGGACCCTGTTCTTCGACTTCCTGCCGCTCGACCTGGGCGAGATCGCCGGGTTCACCACCCGATTTCAGCTGTACACCGTGCCCGGGCAGGTGTATTACGCCTCGACCCGCCGGCTCGTCCTCCAGGGGGCCGACGGGGTGGTCTTCGTGGCGGACAGCCAGGCGCGGCGGTTCGAGGAGAACCTCGAGAGTCTGCGGGACCTGCACGACAACCTGCTGGAGCAGGGGGTC
>CAYINH010000367.1:0-2936 GCA_964364615.1 uncultured Gemmatimonadaceae bacterium | reverse complement strand
TATCTCCGTGCCACCCTGGGTGCTGCATGAGCACCCGAATTCCGCCGATCGGCCGGGTGGTTGCCACCGAGCTCAAGCCGAGCACTCCGCACCACTTCTTCTTCTGGACCGCCCGGGAGACTCCGGTCGGAATCGGCGCCATCGTGCGGGTCGAGACCGAGGGCCGGGTGGTGCACGGCGTGGTGACCGATGGCTTCGCCTACTCCGACCTGCTCAGTCCGTTGCACGCGGTACTGGGCGCCGACGGCGACCCGGCTGCGGCCGAGGAACCAACGGTCCGGACCGAAGTGCGGCTGTTCGGCGCCGCCGTGTTGCGGCACGAGCCGGAGGAGCCCCTCCAACCGGTCCCGCTGGGGGAGGTGTTCCTGGCGACCGATGCCGACGTGATCCGGGCCCTCCGGATGGACGGCTATGCCGTGGGGCCGAATGCGACCGGGATCCCGGTCGGGCTGTACGCGGCCGGCGGGCTTGAGGCGCCGGTCTATCTCGACGCCGACTTCCTGCTCGGCCCGGAAGCGGCGCACCTCAACATCAACGGGGTGTCGGGCCTGGCCACCAAGACCAGCGCGGTCACCTTCCTGCTTTCGAGCATCTTTCAGACGTTCCCGGTCGGGAAAGGCAGCGTCGCGGCCCTCTGCTTCAACGTGAAAGGTCCCGACCTCTGCTTCCTCGATCAGCCGGGTGCGATCAATGACGAAGATCGCCGGGTCTACCAGCGCCTTGGCCTGGCCGCCCGGCCCTTTGAAGCGGTCCGGTACTTCGCGCCCTACAAGGCCGACGGCGTCAACCTGAACACTCTCCGGAGCCACGAGGCCCTGGCCAGCAACACCGAGCCGCTGGTCTGGGGTCTCCGGGAGGTGCTGGACTACGCGGAGGTGCTGCTGAACCGGGACGACATCGATGCGAAAGCGGATGCCTTCATCGACTTCCTGGCGGAGCGAGTCGTTGGCCGGGAGTATCACGACCGGGAACTGCGCGACGCCCCGTTCCGGGTCGAGTCCTTCGCCGACCTCGAGGAGTTCTTCCGGGCAATTTTCGACTACATGGAGACCCTCGGTCGGGGCGGGGAGGTCTGGCGGACCCACCATGTGGCCACCATCCGGAAGGTCCGCAACCGGCTGGGGAACATCAGCACCCGCTCCAAGGGGCTGGTGACGGACGGCGGGGAGACCAATGATCTTCCCTGGGGCGGGTTCGATGATCGGGGGGTCTACGTGGTCGACGTGGCGGGGCTGGATCCGCTGGCCCAGGACCTGGTCTTCGCCCGGGTCGTCTCCAAACTGCGGGAACACCTCGAGCGTCGGGACCTCGGAGTGGACCACGTCGTGGTGTTCGTGGATGAGCTGAACAAGTATGCCCCGGCCGACGGACCGGACACCTATGTCCGGCGGATGCTGCTGGATCTTTCGGAACGCGGCCGGTACCTCGGCCTGGTGCTGTTCGGGGCGCAGCAGTTCCGGTCCCAGGTGCACCGCCGGGTGGTCGGGAACGCCGCGACGGCGGTGTATGGACGGATGGATGGGGACGAGTTGGCGATGCCCGCCTACGGGACCCTGACCCAGGCCACCAAGGCCAAGCTGGCGAGCCTCCCCAAGGGGGAGCTGATGATCCGCCACCCGCACTTTACCCAGCCGATCTTCGTCCGGTTTCCGCGGCCGGCGATTCTCCAGGGCAGGGACGGAGTCGAGCGATTCCCGCCCGCCCCGGAGGTTCCCTTTCCGCAGGCGGTGGCGCGCCGACTCCGGGCCATGGACCCGAAACTGGCCTCCCAGACCGTGGTGGATCTGGTGGGGGACCGGCCGGAGCACGACATCCGGCAGGCCCTCCACGCGACCGAGCGGGCCCGCCCGGAGGATCCGCTCAGTTACTTCAAGGCCTGCCTCGGCCGGCTGGTGCCGGCCCAGGTGCGGGGACCACGCCGGGGGGTTCCCGGCCTCGGGAGCCGCGAGGACCCCTACGCCTAGCGCCTTGCTCCACCGCCCCGGCAGGCGCATTCTCCACCAGTGATCCTCGCCCATCTCGCCGACATCCATCTCGGCTTCCGGCAGTACCATCGTCTCAACCCGCATGGGATCAACCAGCGGGAGGCCGACGTTGCCAATGTGTTCCGGACCGCGGTGGACGGGGTGATCGCGGCCCGGCCCGATGCGGTGGTCGTCGCCGGCGACCTGTTCCACCAGGTGCGCCCCACCAACGCGGCGATTGTCTTTGCCTTCCGCCAGTTCCAGCGACTTCGTGCCGCACTTCCCGAGGTCCCGGTCGTGGTCATCGCCGGCAACCACGATACCCCGCGCTCGTCCGAGACCGGGTCGATCCTGCGGCTGTATGAGGAACTCGGGGTTGACGTGGCCCTCGAGGAGGCGCGCCGGTTCGAGTATCCCGCCCTCGACCTGAGCGTGCTCGCCGTCCCCCATCAGGCGCTGCGGGAGGTGGAACGTCCCGTCCTTCGTCCCGAGGGGAAGCCAGCGAACCAGGTGCTGCTGCTGCACGGAGAGGTCGAAGGGGTCTACCCTCCCGAGATCTCGGGGACCAACTGGGGCGGGGTGGTGATCGGCCCCGGGGAGTTGCATCCGAGTGACTGGAGTTATGTCGCCCTCGGACACTATCACGTGCAGCATCAGGTGGATGACCGGGTCTGGTACGCCGGTGCCCTCGACTATGTAACCTCCAACCCCTGGGGGGAGCGGCGGGACGAGGAACGCCGGGGCGCCGCCAAGGGATGGCTCCGGGTGGATGTCACGGCGGGGACCGTGACCCGGCAGCCGGTAACCCTCGCCCGACAGGTCCACGACCTTCCACCGCTCTATGGCGATGCGGTCACTGCGGGAGATCTCGACCGGCTGATCCAGGACCGGCTCCAGAGCATTCCCGGCGGATGGACCGACCAGATCGTCCGGCAGGTGGTGTTCAACGTGTCCCGCCAGGTCACCCGGGAA
>CAYINH010000366.1:0-2939 GCA_964364615.1 uncultured Gemmatimonadaceae bacterium | reverse complement strand
GGCCGGCGTCTGTTCCCCCAACCGGACGCCGACAATCGTCGACCCGCCCGGCTCCTGCATCGTCACGCCGTAGACCGCGTCGGCGGCCTGCATGGTCCGGGGGTTGTGCGTGATGACGACAAACTGGGTGCTGTGCTTGAACTCATCGAGCAGAGTGGTGAACCGCCCCACGTTCGAGTCATCGAGCGGGGCATCCACTTCGTCCATGAGACAGAACGGGCTCGGCTTGGTCAGGTAGATGCTGAACAGAAGGGAGACGGCGACCAGGGTCCGCTCCCCGGTGGAGAGCAGATGAATTCGCTGGGTGCGCTTGCCGCGCGGTGCGGCATGGATCTCGATTTCGCTCTCCAGTGGCTCCTCGGGGTTGCTCAGGCGCAAATCGCATTCGCCGCCCCCGAACAGGGTCTGAAACACGGTGGTGAAGTGATGTTGGATGGCCGTGAAGGTATCCAGAAAGAGCGTCCTCGCCGTGCCATCGATCTCCCGGATGGCTTGGAGCAGGGATTGGCGGGCGGCCACCAGGTCGTCGCGCTGGCCGGTGAGGAACTCGAAGCGTTTGACTTCCTCGGCATGCTCCTCGACCGCCAGCGGGTTGACCGGGCCGATCGCCTCCAGCCCCTGGAGGACCCGGGCGGACTCGGCTTCCAGAGTCTCCAGGTCGAGGTCAAGCAGCTGGGCCCCTTCCAGCATCGAGTCGAGTGGGGCATGCCACTCGGTCTCGAACCGCTCCCGGATGCTCCGCCGACTGGAGGCCACCTCGGCCAGCTCCAACTCCAACCGGTGGTGTTCCTCGGTCATCAGTTCCACCGAGGCCCGGAGATCGGCCACCTGTCGCTCTGAGCCCCGCAGCGCCTCGTCCCGCACCTGCAGGGTCGCTTCAGCCTCCTGGGAGGCCAACTCGAAGGCCTGGGTCTTGAGCTCAAGGTCAGAGCGCTGCGCTTCGCCGGACCCGCGGCGACTCTCCAACAGGCGGATCTCGGCATCGAGTCGCTCCGCCTCCTGCAGCAGGCCGGTAATCGCGGTGCCCGTCTCGTCAAGCGTGCGGCTGGCCCGCTCGGCCCGCTCGGACGCGGCCGTCAACCGGGCGCCGAGGTGGGCCTCCTGCACCTGCCAGTGCAGCCGGGCTTCCCGGGCGGCTTCGACCTCGGCCTCGAGGGTCGTGATGGCCTGACGACCGGCCCCGAGTGCCTCATCCAACCGGGCCCGGGTCTTCTCGCCTTCCATCAACCCCGCGTCCACCTCGGTGAGCCGCTGAGCGGCGGCGGCAATCCGTTCCTGAATCCTGGTCAGCTGCAACTCGGCATCGGCGGCTTCGCGCCGGAGGGTGGCTACCAGTCGGGTGGCGTCGTCCCGGGCGCCAATGGCCTGTCGTTGCGCCTCCTGGGCCCCGGCCAGCGCCTGGCTGGCGGCGACGTTCTGGTGTTCCAGTTGGGCGAGCAGTGTGCGGGTGGCCTCCAGGCGCGCTGCCGCTTCCGCCAGTGCTGCTCCGTGTCGCGCGACGTCAGTGGCCAGCTGTTCCAGCTCCGCCCGACGCCGGAGAGGACCGGTCGGACTCGAGGCGCCACCCAGATGGACCGCACCACTCGCCCGGCGGAGGGCTCGACCCGAGGGATCGAGCACTTCGGAGCCGCCCACCAGCGCATCCACCCAGGCCGCCGCCATCGGTTCAGCCCGGAGGCGCCCGGTCAGCGGGTGGGGATGGGGCACGGTGCGCGACGGACCCGGCTCGACCGGAAGGAGCATCAGCGACCCGGGCTGCGCCTCCCCGTGCCAGACGCGGACCGCTTCCAGAGTGGCCCAATCCCGAACCAGCACGGCATGGACCCAGTCGCCCAGCAGGCGTTCGGCCAGCTCCGCACTGGCAGGATCGGTGGCCAGGTAATCGCTGAGCGGTCCCAGCACTCCGCCGCCGAAGCGATCGCGGACGGACAACAGTGCGGCGGCGGCCGGGGCGAGGCCGACCCGGTCGCGTTCCAGTTCCTCCAGGGCGTGGCGTCGGGCCGAGACCTGAGCCAGGGTCTCTTCGGTCTGCCGCCACGCCGCCCGCTCATTGGCTTCCCGCTCGCGGGTCTCGGCGGTCAGGTGGCGAAGCCGCTCGGAGTCGGCCGCGGCGGTGCGCGCTTCAGCTACCCGAGCGTCCGCGACCCGGACGGTCTCCTGTTCGCGGGCTTCGGCTTCCCTGAGTTCCTCCCGGCGGGTGCCCAAGTGGGCCGCGGCCACCTCGGCGCGCTCCCGCAGGGAGGCCAGCTCCCCCTCGAGGGCCGACCGCTCTCCGTCGAGCGAACGGAGGGACTGGACCTGCTGCTGCAGCCCGTGCTCCATGGCACGGACGGATTCCCGCTGCGTGTTGAGCCGCTGCCGCGCCTCGTCCTCCGAGGCGGCGCGCCCGGCCACCTCCTCGCGGACCCGCTGGTATTCCTGCTCCGCATCGGCCCGCTCGGTCCCGGCCTGACCTCCCTCCTGGCGGGCGAACAGGCTGCGCTGGTCCATCTGCGCCCTCTCCTCTTCGATCCGGAGACGCCGGGCCGTGGCGGCGCTCAGCCGGTCGGTGGCCACGGTCAGGTCCGCTTCGAGCCGCGCGAGGGCGACCTGGGCTTCGGAGAGGTTCCTCGCGATCCCGGACCGGTGGGCCTCCGCCTCGGTCCGGCCGAGGGATGCCTGGTCCTGACCGGCTACCGCCGCCGTCAGCTCGGTCCGAGCCATGGGAAGCAGGGTGGCGAGCTCGGCATGCCGGGTTTCCAGTCCAGTTGCCTGCTCGGCCAGATTGCTGAGCAACTGGTGGCCCAGGGTGATCTGCAGCGAGAACTTCTCCTCCGTCAACTTGGCGTGTCGCTCGGCTTTGCCCTTCTGTCGGGCCAGGCTCCGGATCTGGGTCTGCACTTCCGACAGCAGATCCTCCAGCCGCTGCAGGTCCGCAGCCGTTTCCTCCAGCCGTCGCT
>CAYINH010000365.1:0-2939 GCA_964364615.1 uncultured Gemmatimonadaceae bacterium | reverse complement strand
GGACCAGGATCGCCTTTGGGTCGCCTGCCAGTCCCATCACCTGCACGGCGCCGTTCTGGGACCAGTATCCCGATCCTGCCTGCACCTCCCGCACCGGCCCCATCCGGGTCCCATACTCCACCCGGATCTGGGCGCCGATCCCGTCCGGATTGTCGGGCGGCCCCTGTAGCCGGACTCGAAGCCCCGGCCGCGCGGCCCGGTTCCGGAACAGCCGGGTGGCTGCCCCATTCTGGCTGACCACCAGGTCCAGGCGGCCGTCCCCGTCGAAATCGGAGAACGCCGCGCCCCGCTGTTCACCGTACACCTCCAGTCCGCTCCGCTGGCCCGGCACAGGGGTGAGACGGCCAGTTCCGTCGCCCAGCAGCAGGAGGCCCCGCCCGGCGTCATAGCGCGGGGTTCCGATCTCGGTGGCGAAGAAGTTCTGGCCCAGGAACAGGTCCTCGTGGCCATCCCCGTCGAAATCGGCGACCCCGGCGTAGAAGGCTGGCGCGAACTGGGCCTCGAGGGGCAGCGGCACGGCTTCGAACCGAGTCCCCCGGTTGAGAAAGACGGTGTGATCGAGGGTCGTGGCCGCGAGGCGCTCGACCCGGCGCGCGGCGGGACCCAGGGCCTGCTCGATGGTCGCGTCGGCATAGCCGGAATAGTTCCGCACCCACATCACCATCTCGGGCACCGCCCTCGAGAATCGCCCGAACGACGCGAGCGGGGCGATCCCGTTCAGCCGGGGGTCCATCCGGGCCAGGACGTGGTCCACCTTGTTCCGGGCCCCGAAGTTCCCGAAATAGACGAACAGCGGTGCCGCGGAGTCGGCGGCCTGGGCCACGTTCCGGCCCCAGCTCGTGGCCACCAGATCCAGCCGACCGTCGCCGTCGAGATCCCCTGCTGCAAGCCCGTTCCAGCGGCTCTGCAGCCCCTCCAGGCCCCAGGACGCCGGGGCCGGCTGGAACCGGCCTCCCTCGTTCAGGAAGAGCTTGATCGGGCCCCACTCCAGGGCCAGCACCAGGTCGGGGTCCCCATCCCCGTCCAGGTCACTGAAGAGGGCGGCTGAGACCAGGCCCACGCGGCGCAGCAGATCACTGTTGAGCCGGTCGAGGACAAATCGGCCGGCCTCATTCCGGAACAGCCTGGACGAGGCCGGGCGCGGGTAGGATCCAGGAATCATCCTGCCCCCCACGAACAGGTCCAAGTCGCCGTCCCCGTCATAGTCCGCCACCGTGAGCGGACCAACACTCGAGGTATCGCCCGGAATGGCGATGCTGGCCGCACCGGGCCGGGACGGCTCAAGGAGCAATACCGACGGGAGAACGGCAGCCTCGGCCATGGAAGATGCCTCGTAGCTCGACTGGCCGGCGAGGACCCGCATCCCGCCCTGGCCGTCCGGGAGGCCCAGGACCGTGGTGATGTCCCCCGCCGCCGGGTTGCCGATCGACCTCGCCGGTCCGAGCCGCCCGCGGTCATTGCGGGCGACCGCGATCCGGCCACCCTTGCCGGTGGCAATCAGCAGGTCCTCGTCCCCGTCCCGGTCCAGGTCCACCCACGCCACCCCTGGACCAAACTGGCCCAGGTTGTTGGGGAGCATCAGCTGGCGGGAGTACTCCTCAAACAGCGACTCCTGATGGCTCTGTCGCAGGTCCGCAGTGCGATCCTCGAACAGGGGGCCCGCGTCGGCCTCGCCCGGCCGGAGGCTGTCGGCGACCGCGGGGCGGAACGACGGATCGTCGGGGACGTCCGGGGTGATCTCGAAGAGCCGGTTCGCTGCGGCTCCGCGGATCACCGAGCGGCCACCGCCCGGCCAGCGGACCTCGATCGTGACGCGGTCGGCCGTTCCGGTGGCGAAGCTCAACAGCGGATCGGATCCGGAGAGATACAACCCACCCAGGGAAACGTCCTGCATCTGGAGCGGAACGGCCCCGCCGTGCACCACAACCCGGGCGCCCACCGCCTGGGTGTTGGGGAACTGGGCCCGGAGTCGCACGGCGATGCGGGGTGCCGAGGTGGTGTTCCGGAAGACCCCGGCCACCTGGTTCAGCCGGTTGATGACCACGTCCAGGTCTCCATCCCCGTCGAGGTCCGCCGAAGCCATGCCGTGCGAGATGTCGTCCACCGGGGCAAAGCCCCAGGCCTGCGTCACGTCCTCGAAGCGAAGGTCCCCCCGGTTCCGGAAGGCCTGGTTGGGAAGGGGCAGGGGCGGGTAGAGGGTCAGCATCCGCCGCCAATCCACTGCGGTGAGCCGGTTGCGGAGCTGGAGCTGGACGTCGGAGTCCATCACGTCCCAGGGGTGGCCGGTTCCGATCAACAGGTCCTCCCAGCCGTCGAGGTCCACGTCCATGAACATGGTGGACCAGGACCACCCGGAGGCCTCTACCCCGGCCAGGCTCGCCAGCTCGGCGAAGGTCCCATCCCCCCGGTTGAGGAACAGGGTGTTCCGCTGCCGCTGGGGCCGGTCCTCGATGTCGCCAGGGACCTTGGGAAGCGCGGTGTGGGTCGGGGACTGGGTCTTGAGTCTCCGGGTGTCGTGACTGAGCATGTCCACCACGAAGATGTCAGTCCGGCCGTCCCGGTTCACGTCCCCGACATCCACCGCCATGGAGGAGTTGCTGGTATTTCGCAGGGCGAGTTTCGGCGCCAGGCGAAAGACCCCCCGGCCATCATTCAACCAGAGCTGGTCCGGGTCCTCGAAGTCGTTCGCGACGTAGAGATCCGGGTGGCCGTCGTCGTTCACATCCGCGAAACGGGCCGCCAGGGTGAAGTACTCGGGCTCGTCGGGCAATGGCCGACCGGCCTCATCCCGGAACCGGTCCGACGCCAGGGACACCCGGGTGAAGCGCCCCTGTCCATCGTTCAGATAGAGGAAGTCGGGATCGGCGCGCTGGACCAGGGTGATGCCGCCCAGGTCGGGTCGGGCCGCCACCCGGTAATCTGCCCGGTAGGGCGGGTTC
>CAYINH010000364.1:0-2943 GCA_964364615.1 uncultured Gemmatimonadaceae bacterium | reverse complement strand
TGCTCACGGAACCCTAGTCGCCTGGTAGCGTAATCCGGGGCCGAGGGTTATCGTGAACTGTTCCCCTACAGCCCTGGAGCCCGGCGTGCGAACCATTCTGATGGTGGTGGCGGCGTTGTGTGCGGCAACCCCCGCACCGGCGCCAGTGCCGTCCCTCTCAGGCCACCAGTTGCCGGTGGTTGAGGCCAACGACAACCGGACTCCCGCTGGAACACTGGTCGACGGGGTCCTGACCCTTCGGCTCGTGGTCACCATGGCGCGGTGGTATCCCAACCTGCCGGGCGGACCGTTCACCGAGGTGCCGGTCTTCGCGGAGGAGGGAAAGGCCCCTCAGGTCCCGGGGCCGCTGATCCGGGTGCCGGTCGGAACCGAGCTGCGGATCACCGTCCGCAATGCACTGCCTGATTCGACGGTCACCCTGCTGGGATTCCAATCCCGTCCCGCCGTGGGGGTGGACTCGCCCGGGGTTGCTCCTGGCCAGGTCCGGGCGATCACGCTGCGAGTCCACCAGGCCGGCACCTTTCTCTATGCCGCGATGGTTGGGGCAATGGACGGTGAGACGGAACAACTGGCCGGTGGGCTGATCGTGGACCCGCCCGGCGCCCGTACCGACGACCGGATCTGGGTCATCAACATCTGGTCAGGGGGGACCGATTCGAGCTCCCGGCAGGCCTTGACGATCAACGGGAAGTCCTGGCCCCAGACCGAACGGATCACCGCGACGGTGGGCGATACGGTCCGCTGGCGGGTGCTCAACGGCAGCAAGCGCGGTCATCCGATGCACCTGCACGGGTTCTTCTTTTCCGTCCTCTCCCGGGGCAATGGGATGGTGGACACGAGCTACTCCACGGAGCAGGAACGGTTGGCGGTGACCGAGACCCTGTTTGGCCGGAACACGATGACCATGAACTGGGTTCCGGAGCAGGTGGGCAACTGGCTGTTTCACTGTCACCTGTCGTTCCACGTCATTCCGGAGGCCCAGCTCGAGCCCCCCGCCGACGGCCACCACGCCCTGCTCTCCGGTGACCTCGGCGAGCACATGGCCGGTCTGGTCATGGGGATCACGGTGGCCCCTCGGCCGGGACAACTTCCCGTTCCCCGGCTCAATCCGAGCCGGGTATCGGTATGGATCAGGGAAGGCCCACCGCCTGGGGCCGCGCCGAGGGCGATGAGTTTCGTGGTTTCTTCCGATGGCCGCGAGCCGCCGGCCAGCCGATTCCAGGTGCCGGGAGAGCCGCTGATACTGACGCAGGGCCGACCGGCCGACGTGACGGTACACAACTCCCTGCCCGAGGCAACCTCCATCCACTGGCATGGCCTGGAACTGGAGAGCTGGTCGGACGGAGTGCCGGGGTGGAGTGGGGGCGGAAACAGAGTCGCCGCTCCGATCCAACCGGGGGATTCCCTTACCGTACACCTGACCCTCAAGCGGGCCGGGACCTTCATCTACCACACCCACCTCAACGACATCGAGCAGGTGACCTCAGGGCTCTACGGGCCGCTCATCGTGCTGCCGCCGGGGGAAGAATTCGACTCGGCGCACGACCTGCTCTTTGTCGGTGGCTGGGATGGAACTGGTGGTCTCAACCGGAGATCAAGTCCCCCGATGGTGGTCAATGGAGTGGCCGAGGAGCCGCCGTTGGACCTGACTATGGGAGCGACCTACCGGCTCCGGTTCATCAACCTTGCCCCGGCGGGGAGTTTCGGGTGGCGGATCACCCGCGACGGCGAGCTGGTCGAGTGGAGGATGCTGGCCAAGGACGGGGCCGACCTCCCTCCTCACCGGGCGGTGCCGCGACCCGCGGCGTTCCGGATCTTCGTCGGGGAGACCTTCGACGCCGAGTTCACTCCAACGGAGCCGGGGGACTATCTGCTGAGCGCTCCGTCCGGCCCTTCGACGTCCTTCTATCAGCGCGTCCTCAGGGTCCGGTAGCTGGCCACCCGCAATGCCATTCTGGTGACCGCGGTCAGACGGCCCGGAGCAGCTCTTCGGTCTGGCTCCAACCGAGGCATCCGTCGGTGATCGACTGGCCGTAGGTCAGGTCGGGGCCGATCGGCTGGCGCCCTTCCACCAGATGGCTCTCCAGCATCAGGCCCAGGATGCCCTGTTCACCCCCGCGAACCCGCCCGGCCAGTTCGGTACAGACGTCGGGTTGGCGCCGGAAATCCTTCCCGCTGTTGTCGTGGCTGCAGTCCACCAGCAGCACCCGCGGCTGACAGCTCACCCGGGCGAGTTGGGCCCGTGCCTCCGCCACCTCGGCGATTGAGAAATTGGGACCCGAGGCCCCCCCTCGCAGCACCAGGTGGACATCGGGATTCCCGCTGGTGTGCACGATACTGGTCTGGCCGACCGGATCGATCCCGAGGAACGCCTGGGGTCGGAGGGCCGCGGTCATGGCGTCGAGGGCGGACTGGAGGGTGCCGTCGGTCGAGTTCTTGAATCCCACCGGCATCGAGAGGCCGCTGGCCAGCTGCCGATGGGTCTGGCTCTCGGTGGTGCGGGCCCCGATCGCGGCCCAGGCGACCAGGTCCGCGGTGTACTGGGGGACGATGGGGTCGAGGAACTCGGTGGCGCAGGGGAGCCCAAGAGCGTTGATCTCCAGCAGGATCCGCCGGGCCTCCCGGAGGCCGCGATTCACGTCGTACGACTCGTCCCGGGCGGGGTCATAGATCAGACCCTTCCACCCGACTGTGGTTCTGGGCTTCTCGAAGTAGGCCCGCATCACCACGATCAGCCGGTCGGCGCAGGCGATCCGCAGGGCCGTGAGCCGCTCGGCGTATTCCAGGGCACTGTCGGCCTCATGGATGGAACAGGGGCCGACGATGACGACCAGCCGGGGATCGCGGCCGGCGAGGGCCTCCCGGATCTCCTCCCGGCCGGCGGCGACCGTGGCCGCGGCTGCGTCGCTGATCGGGATCTCCGTCAGCACCGAGGAGGGGGTG
>CAYINH010000363.1:0-2949 GCA_964364615.1 uncultured Gemmatimonadaceae bacterium | reverse complement strand
AGTGAAGAGGATCTCGAACGGGATGCCATCGCCTCGGAGGGTGGCGCATGACCCCCCACCAGCCCGCCACCAGCCCGCCGCCCCGTCAGCGCGGTCCCGGAGCTTCCCCCGTCGGGGATGTGACGGCTTGCTGGCCCTTGCCGGGATGCGTGACGCACAGACTGAGAGTCTGGCACTCGCGGATAACTCGTTGTCCCTAAAGGGCCAACCGCGGCCGGTGGCTGAGTGGTACCACGAAAGGAGCGAGGCATCATGACAGACGATCGGCCGCAGTGCTCGGCTACGACACTGGCGGGAGCCCGGTGCAAACAGCGGAACCTCCTGAGCGCGACAACGGGGATGTGCCTGTTTCACGATCCGGACCGGCGAGCGGAAGCCACAGCGGCCCGCCAGCGCGGCCAGGCGGCCTCCAGCGCGCCGAAGTTGCCCCCACGGCCCCCACGGGCCCCGCGGACCTTGGGGGACCTGGTGAGCTATCTCGCGTGGGTGATCGACGCCACGGCCACGGGCCAGCTCGACAAAAACACGGCCGCGAAGATCACCTACAGTTTGAACACGCTGCGCGGTGCCCTCACCCAACGGGACCTCGAGCTCCAGGTGAAGCGGTTGCGCGAGGAGCTCCGGGAAGCGCGGAAGCCGCCGGCCCGGAGGCCCGCATGACGACACCGGCCACGATTCGGAGTCTGGAGGCGGATGTCGGGGCCCTAGTCGCTGAGCACCGCGCAGCGCGTGGCCTGCAGGACTTCGCGAAGTACCGGGACGATCCGGTGGCCTTCCTCCGAGACGTGTTGCACTGGCAGCCGTGGAGCCGCCAGGAGGAGATCGCCGGGCTGGTGCGCGACTGCCCGCTGGTGGCGGTGCGATCGGCGAACGGCATCGGCAAGGACGCGTTGGCGGCGCGGTTGGCGCTGTGGTGGGTCTTCGCCCGGGGCGGGCTGGCGCTGTTGACCGGACCGAGCGAGCGGCAAACCCGCGAAATCCTCATGGGCGAAGTCAAGCAGGCATTTGCCCGGGCGACGGATCTGCCGGGTCGCTTGTTCGAGATGGCGCTCCGGCTGGAGGGCGACGAGCAGCGGGGGATCCTCGCGTTTACGAGCACCGAGGTAAGCCGGCTCACCGGTTTTCATGCGCCGCGGGTGCTGGCCGTTCTCAGCGAAGCCCAGGCGTTGGAGCCGTTCTCGTGGGAAGCGGCGTTGAGCTGTGCGACCGGCGAGGACTCGCGGATTTTGGCCCTGGGCAATCCGTTGCTCCGGACCGGCCGATTCTTCGAGGTGGCGAGAAGCCCGCAGTGGGTGGCCGTGAAGATTCGGGCGGCCGAACATCCGAACGTCGTCCAGCGGCGGGAGGTGATTCCGGGGGGCCCGACCGCGGCCTGGGTGGAGCGGATGGCGCGGGAATACGGGACGGACTCCACGATTTACCAGTCCCGGGTCGAGGCGGAGTTTCCGGATGATGCGCTCGAGGCGCTGATCCGCCGGTCGTGGCTTGAGGCGGCCGCGGCTCGGTGGGAGTCCGGCGAGATGGAGGAGGAGGCCCGCGGGCAGCCGTGGGTGGCCGCGCTGGACCCGGCGCGCTTCGGCATGGACAAGACGGCGCTATGTGCGCGCCAGGGGCCGATCGTGCGGCGGCTGACGACGTGGAGCCAGGCGGACACCATGGCGACGTGCGGGCTACTGCTGAGCCAGCTCCGCGAGTGGGGGTGGCCGTTGTGGAGGTCGCAGCCCGAGACCCCGCACGACGGGGGGCCGCCGCTGATGTACCCCGATGGGCAGCCGTCGCGACAGCGGAGCACGGCGCGCCTGGCGGTGGACGAGATCGGGCTCGGAGCGGGGATTGTGGACCGCCTCAAGGAGCAGCGGTATGCCGTGGAGGGCTTCAATTCTGCGCGGACGCCGAAGACCCCGGCGGAGGCCGAGTTGTACGGGAACTGCCGGGCCGGGGCCTACTGGGGCCTGCGGCAACTGCTCGAGGCGGGCCGGCTCGCGTTGCCGCGGGACGAGGCGTTGTTCGAGGAGTTGACGGCCACGCAGTGGAAGCCGAGCTCGTCCGGGAAGATTCAGATTGAGTTGAAGGCGGAGCTACGGGAGCGGCTGGGGCGCTCGCCGGACAAAGCCGATGCGCTGGCGATGTGCTGTGCTGACCTGGCCCCGCGTCGCGGCGCGACGTTCGCGCCGGTCTCGGTGCGGTGGGCATGAAGGACGGGGATCGACAATCACGCGCCTTTGGGCGCCTAGCAGGAGAGGTGTTGTCATGCGAGCACCACATTCGAAATTCATCCTTCCTCCGGCCGCGGCCCACGACGCGGCACTCGTCCGGGCGGCGCTCGTGGCGGAGAAATGCGGGCTGAAGTGCGTGTACCGGCACCGGGAGGAGCTGGAACTGCCCGGAGTGGTCGTCGTTCCTGATGAGTTCATGGAAGACGCGGGGACGTACGGCGCGCTGGCCGCCCTGGCCGGAACTTCGGGCGCCACCCTGCGGGCAGCGTCGGAACGTCCGGCGGTGTCGGTGGAGATTGCCCGGAGCCGCGGCTTTACCGACGACGAAATCCGGACCGCGTTGTTCCCCGGGCTGGCCCTGGGAATCGAGGCGAGCAAGATCGCCGTCCGGGACGCCGAAAAGCGTCTGGCCGCGGCCCAGGAGGATCTGGCCAACGTCCGCGCCTCGGCGGCGGCGCCCATCGAAGTACTTGTTGGTTCACCGGCGAGGACGAGCCCGACCCCGTGAGGACCGGGCAGCAGCGGACGGTAGGTTGAACGCGAAGGGGGTGGCGATGCTCACGGTGGCTGAGGCCCTGGCCTTCCTCTTGGAAGAGCGAGCGGCGGCCCTGAACGGCTTGGAGACGAAGTCGTCCGCCTTGGACTTCTCCTTCCAGTACTCGTCGCTCTTGCCCGTGTCGCGCGTGATCGCCGTGAGCATGATGATCGGGATGGTCCGCAACTTCGGGCTCGC
>CAYINH010000362.1:0-2952 GCA_964364615.1 uncultured Gemmatimonadaceae bacterium | reverse complement strand
GGCATAGGTGGTGGCGAACGCCATGATCGCGCCGGTGGCCGAGGACACGGCGCCACCGAACAGGCCGCCCAGCAGGCCGCCCCCAACTCCCTTGGCAACCCCGCCCAACAGCCGCCGGGCGATGGCCTCGACCGCCTGCGAGGTGGCTCCGATCCCGAAGGCCGCCACCAACTCCATCACCTGCCCCCGATCGAGCTGGACTCCGTGCCGGTGACCGATCTGGTACACCAGCTTGAGCTGCACCGGGAGCACCACGATGGCGGCCGCGGATTGGGGCAGCAACTCCGCGGCCCCGGCCAGCATCGCGAAGCGGAGTATCCGCTGGTCCAGGTCTCCCCCGTCCGGGGCGGCGACTGAGGCCATCGGGGGCAAACCGGGGTCGGTATACAGCTGGGCTTCCAATCGGATTCCGCTCGCCGCCGCCTCGGTGATGCCGAGGGCGCGCTGGAGTTCCTGGAGGAAGTCCGCCTCCGACTCCGACAGGAATCCATCGACCAGGCAGACCTGCGCGGCCATCTGGTAGGCCAGCCGCCGGGCGTCGGCGCTCTGCAGCTGCTCGGCAATCAGGGTCGGGTTGACCGGCTTGGCAAACGCCTCGCGGAACAGATCCCGGCCACCAAATCCGAGATCCTCCACCAGGTGTTCGATCCGCTGCCGCTCGTGCCAGTCCAGATGCCCGTCGGCGCAGGCGGCTGCCACACAGGTCAGGGCGATGTACTCTCGTTCAAGGTCGGTCATGGCCGATGTTACGAGTCCTGATTGCGGGAGGTTTCACCCCGGGGTATTGTCTCTCCATCGCCCCCGATCCAGGAGAGTAATTCCATGCGCCGTACCCCGCTGCTCCTTGCTGCCGCGCTCGCCTGGGCCCCCGCCCTGTCCGCCCAGCAGGCCGACTCCCGCCTGACCCTGGCCAACTATCTGGACCTGGAGGACGTGCAGAACCCGGTCCTCTCTCCCGATGGCCGGCAGATCATTTTCACCCGCCGGTGGGTGGACAAGACCAACGACCGGTGGGAGTCCTCGCTCTGGACCATGAATGCGGACGGCTCCCGGATGCGGTTCCTGGTCAATGGCTCCGGGGCCCACTGGTCACCCGATGGGACCCGGATCACCTTCCTGGCACCGGGGGAGCCGTCCGGGACCCAGATCTTCGTCCGCTGGATGGACGCCGAGGGGGCGACGACCCAGATCACCCGGGTGGAGCGGCCGCCGAATGACATCGAGTGGTCCCCGGATGGCCGGTCCATTGCGTTCCAGGCGATGGTTCCGGAGCGAGAGCGCTGGGACGTCTCCATCCCGAGCGCTCCCCAGGGCGCCAAGTGGGTCGAGTCCCCCCGGATCGTCGAACGGCTCGACTACCGGCAGGATCGGGTCGGGTTCACCGACCAGGGGTACCAGCAGCTGTTCGTGGTCCCCGCCGACGGAGGCACCCCGCGGCAGCTCACCGAGGGCCCCTACCACGCCGGCAGCCCGACCTGGACCACCGACGGGACCGGGATCCTGTTCACCTCGCTGCGGGTGCCCGAGGCCGACTGGATCTGGCGGGAATCGGAGATCTACCGGGTGAACCTGGCCACCAAGGAAGTGGTCGCACTGACCACCCGCAAGGGACTGGACCTCAGCCCGACCCCGTCTCCCAACGGGCGGTGGATCGGCTACACCGGGTATGACTCGACCGACGCGACCTGGCAGGATACCCGGCTCTACCTGATGAACGCGGACGGCTCGAATGCCCGGATGCTCACCCCCGACCTCGATCGTTCCCCGCAGAACCTCCGGTGGGCGGCCGACAACAGCGGGGTCTACTTCCAGGTGGACGAGTCCGGCGCCCGGAACCTCTGGTTCGCCCCGCTCACTGGCGCTCCCCGGGCGATCACCCGGGGCAGCCACACCCTGACCGTGACCGACATCAGCAGCGCGGGGCTGGCCGTCGGGACCCGCACCACGGCTCTCAAGCCCAACGACGTCGTGGCGTTTGAGCTTCGCCAGCCCGATGCGTTCCGCCAGCTGACCGCGGTCAACGAGGACATTCTGGCCGGCAAGACCCTGGGTGAGGTGGAGGAGATCTGGTATCCCTCGGTGGACGGCTTCCGGATTCAGGGGTGGATCATCAAGCCCCCCGGCTTCGATCGCTCCAAGAAGTACCCGCTGATGCTGACGATCCACGGCGGGCCCCACTCGATGTACTTCGGCGCCTTCAACTTCGGCTGGCAGGAACACGCCGCCAACGGCTACGTGGTGCTTTACACCAACCCGCGAGGCAGTACCGGATACGGCAGCGCCTTTGGCAACGCGATCAAGAACGCCTACCCGGGCAAGGACTACGATGACCTGATGGCGGGTGTCGACTCGGTCATCGGGCGCGGCTACATCGACGAGCGGAACCTGTTCGTCTACGGCTGTTCCGGCGGGGGCGTCCTGACCTCCTGGATCGTCGGGCACACCAAGCGGTTTGCTGCGGCATCGGCCAACTGCCCGGTCACCAACTGGCTCAGCTTCGTCGGAATCACCGACAGCCCGGGCTGGTACCGGAACTTCGCCAGGCTCCCCTGGGAGGATCCCAGCGAGCACCTGCGGCGCTCACCGATCATGTACGTCGGCAACGTGTCGACCCCGACCATGCTGATGACCGGTGAGATGGATCTACGGACCCCGATCCCGCAAACCGAGGAGTACTACACGGCGCTCAAGTTCCGGAAGGTGCCGACCGCGATGGTGCGGTTCAACCAGGAGTGGCACGGCACCAGTTCTCGGCCCTCCAACTTCCTCAGGACCCAGGCCTATTTGCGGTACTGGTTCCAGCGGTACTCCAAGCCGGCGACCTGAGTCGAGCGGCAGTTGATGGTGGGCGGGGCGCTGGTCCTCGGCTATGCGATCTCCTGGTCGGTGATGGCGAGATCGAGGGAGTCGATATAGAAGTCGCCGTTGACCTTCGTCGATTGCGGCAGGTTA
>CAYINH010000361.1:0-2957 GCA_964364615.1 uncultured Gemmatimonadaceae bacterium | reverse complement strand
ACCATCGCCCGTCCCCCGGCGACGCCGGGGGCCGGCGCCGACTGCCCGCACCCCGCCAGCACCACCAGCACCAGCAACGGCCCGCGACCCAGCATCCGCCCTCCCAGGCAAGGTGATCGGAAGATACCGGACGGGACAGGGTGGCGCATTACCTTTCGGGCCATGCGGCTTCTGTCGCGGTACCTGCTTCGCCAGCTGGCGGCCCCATTCCTCTTCGCCCTCGGCGCCCTGACGAGCATGCTGCTGCTCAATCAGGTGGCCAAGCGGTTTCCCGATCTGGTCGGCAAGGGGCTCCCGGCGGGGGTGATCGCCGAGGTCCTGCTGCTGAGCCTCCCGTTCATCATCGCCCTGACCCTGCCGATGGCCATCCTGGTCGCGGTGCTCTACGGCTTCAGCCATCTGGCGGCCGACAACGAGATCACCGCGATGCGGGCCAACGGAATCAGCGTGGCGCAGATGCTCCGCCCGGTGCTCCTGTCCGGCGCGGCCATCGCGGTGCTGAACTTCGTGTTCATCGACCAGGTCCTGCCCCGGAGCAACGCCCGGCTGCGGGACCTGACCCTCGACATCGGCCGGAAGAAGCCGACCTTCCGGCTGGAGGAACAGGTCGTCAACGCGATGCCCCCCACCCAGTACTGGCTCCGGGCCGCCCGGATCGAGCAGTACACCGGCCGGCTCCGCAATGTCACCATCTACGACCTCTCGCAGCCCACCGCCCGCCGGATCATCGTGGCCGACAGCGGGGTCATGGGCATGAGCCCCAACCTGCAGGACGTCGAGCTCCTGCTGTTTACCGGAGAGGCCCACGAATACCGACAGGAAGAACCCGGGGTGGTCCGGGTTACCTCGTTTATCACCAACCGGGTCACCGCCCGGGGGGTGGCCAACGAGCTGGAACTCGGCACCGTCTCCTTCGACCGGGGCGACCGGGAGATGACCACCTGCGAGATGATTGATCGAGCCCGCTTTGCCAAGGACTGGGCTGCCCGCGCTGGCCAGGAGCGGGCCGCCGGCACCCGGCGGGATCTCCGATCGATCCTTCGCCTGGTACCGGAGGCGGCAGTGACCCCTCCCGACCCCGAGCAGTCGATCCACTGTGGTCCCTGGCGTCGGGTCGAGCGCTTCCTCGGACGCTTCATCTTCCCGGACCCGGCCGAAGCCCAGGCCGTCCCCGCCACACTGCAGGACTCGGGGGTGGTGGTCCAGGAGCAGGCAGCCACCGGGGTGGTGGCGCCGGCGGTGCTGAGCGCTCCCGCCGAGATCGCGGCGGATCGGGAGCGGCAGGTGAACGAACTGCGGCAGGCCAATGCCTTCGATGTCGAGATCCACAAGAAATTCACCATCAGCGTGGCCTGTCTGAACTTCGTGCTGATCGGGATCGCCCTGGCCCTGCGGTTCCCGCGGGGCGGGATGGGTCTGGTCCTGGGGGGCAGCCTGGTGATCTTCGCGTTCTTCTACATCTCCCTGACGGCGGGCGAGGGCCTGGCCGACCGCAACCTCACCACCCCGGCGGTGGCGATGTGGTTTCCGAACCTGATCCTCGGGGTCGTGGGACTGGCCGGCGTCCGGCTGGTGAGCCGGGAGTCGGGCTCCACCCGCGGGGGCGATCTGGCCGACCTCGGTGAGTTGCTCTTTGGCTGGCTCCGTCGGCGGAGGTCCGCCAGATGATCTTCCGGATTCTCGACCGGTACGTCCTGGGACAGTGGCTCCGGATCTTCATCCTCACCGCGGTGGGGTTCCCACTGGTCAGCGTGCTGATCCAGGCCACCGACAAGCTGAGCCGGCTGCTCGACCGCCAGCTGGCCCCGGGCACCATCGCGCTCAGCTTCCTGTACGCGATCCCGGAAGAGATGTCCCGGATGATCCCGGCCGCCTCGCTCTTCGCCATGGTGTTCACCATCGGGCCGCTGGGGCGGAACTCGGAATTGACCGCGGCCAAGGCCGGGGGGCTGAGCTTCCATCGGATCATCCGGCCCCTGGTCATGGCCTCCGCCCTGGCCTCGGTTCTGAGCTATGGGGTCAGCCATCTGGCCACCAGAGCCTCGGCCCGCGCCATCGAGTTGCAGCAGGAAAAGAAGTTCCGGGACATCAAGGTCAAGTACAATTTCGTCTACCGGGCCGATCAGAACTGGGTCTATTCGATCCGGCTGCTCGATACCGAGATGCGACGGATGGACAACGTGGTGTTCGAGCGGAGCGGCTCCGGCCCGGGGTATCCCACCGTCGCCGTGACGGCGGACAGCGTGACCTTCGTCGAGTCCCCGAGGGCCGGGTGGCAGCTCCACAGCGGCTCCACCTATGTCATCGGGGATTCGGCGGAGGTGACAACCTTCCGGTTCCAGAAGATGCGGCTGGCGACCCTCATCCAGCGCCCCCGGGAATTGCTGCTGGAAGCCAAAGAGCCGGAGGAAATGGACTACTGGGAATTGGGGAACTACATCAACCTCATGGAGCGGGCCAACAGCGACGTCCGGAGCCTGTCGGTCGAGCGGGCGCTCAAGCTGGCCGTGCCGGCGGCCGCTCTGGTCATCGCGCTGTTCGGGGCCCCGCTGGCCATTACGGCCCCGCGGGCCGGGCCCGCCTTCGGGGTGGCGGTGAGCCTGGCAACGACGGTCAGCTACATCCTGCTGATCAACCTGACCCGGGCGGTCGGCGCCAGCGGGGTGATCGACCCCAACCTGGCGGCTTGGGCCCCCAACGTCCTCTTTGCCCTGTTGGGGCTGGTCCTGCTCTACCGCGCGAGAACCTGACCGGGAGGACCCATGCCCGGTACGACGAAGGGCCCCCGACGGGGCCCTTCGTGCTTCACAGCACTGCACCGTCGAGCCGGACGGTTACCAGGTGTACTTGACGCCCATCTGGATCTTCCACCGCGAGGCCTCCACCTCGACCCGGTCCCGGGTCGGCAACACGCTCGCAACGCTGTACCGGGGCCGGTCGTCCGCCGGATCGGCGGT
>CAYINH010000360.1:0-2969 GCA_964364615.1 uncultured Gemmatimonadaceae bacterium | reverse complement strand
TCACAGGTTCGGAGGGGAACTGCCGGTTGCTCATGGTAAGGATTGACATAACTTGCCACGATCTTCATGGAAGCGCAACCTCCCTCGCCGCGCCAGGAGCCGAACCATGATCCGACGTCACGCCCTGAGGGCAGCGGCCCTCCTCCTCGCCGCCTCCCTGTCGCTTCACGTCCCCGACGGACCGGGACTCGCCGCCCAGCAGTCCGGTGGCACTCTCGCGGGACGGGTCATGGATAGCGAGATGGGCGAGGGTATCCTCGGCGCCACCATCCGGATCAAGGGGGTCACCGCGCTCTTCACCTCGGATTCCACCGGCCGGTTCGTGGCCGCCGGCCTCCCGCTGGGCGAGGTGGAGGTGACGGTGGCCGCCCTCGGCTACGCGGGGCTCAAAGTGAAGCTCTTCCTCCAATCCGAAGCCCAACCGGCGGAACGGAGCTTTTCCATGGAGTTCACCGGCGACAAGCTCCCGGACGTCGTCGTCCGGGCCCGGGCCGAGCGGCTGGCCCCTCGCTATGTCGACTTCGAGCGACGCCGGGAGCGGGGACTCGGCGCCTACTACCGGTGGGATGAACTCCTGGCCCGCGGCTTCAACACCGTGGGCGACGCCCTGCGCACCATCCGGGGGGTCAGGATCGAGTGCAACCAGCAGCGGTTCGAGTGCGTGGCGCACATGTCCCGGGCCCCCAACTGCGAGCCCACCTGGTGGATCGACGGAGTCGCCGCCCGGTCCTTCACCGAGAGCACCTCGATCCGTGATCTCTACGGGCTCGAGGTGTACCGGGGCGCCGGCGAGATCCCCGGCGAGTTCGCGGGGTCCAACGCCGCCTGCGGCGTCATCGCGCTGTGGACCAAGTCTCGCCCCTATCGCTAAGGCCGGAGGGGGCTCCCCGGCCCGCTAGGCCCGGGCCATCATCCGTCTGATCGGCCCGATCAGCAGGGCCATGATGACCCCGGCGAGCACGGCGTACCCGGTCACCGCGCCGAAGATCGCCTCCCGGGTGAAGGTCTCGTACAGGCTGGAGATCTGACCCCCGACGTAGTTCCCCACCGAACTGGCCAGGAACCACACCCCCATCATCAGCCCCGAGACCCGGGCCGGCGCCAGTTTGGTCATGGCACTCAGGCCGACCGGGCTGAGCCACAGCTCGCCGACGGTATGGAGCAGGTAGGTCACCACCAGCCACATCGGGCTGACCTGGATCCCGTTCCGGGCCGCCACCGCAGCACCGATCATCACCGCAAAGCCCGCCGCCAGGAAGAACAGGCCAACCGCGAACTTGGTGGGGCTCGACGGATCCCGGGGCCCGAGCTTGACCCAGAACGCGGCGAAGAGCGGCGCCAGGAGCACGATGTAGAGGGCATTGAGGGATTGGAACCAGCTGGCCGGGAATGTCATCCCGAAGACGGAACTGCGGGTCGAGCGGTCGGCAAAGAGGTTGAGGGTGGAGCCCGCCTGTTCGAACGCGGACCAGAACACCGCGGCGCCGAAGAACAGCACCCCGATCACGATCAGCCGCTTCCGCTCTTGCGACGTCCAACTGCTGGCCATGAACAGCCAGGCGAAGAACCCCACCACGATCACCGCCAGCAGCCAGCCGAAGGCGGTCGCCACCAGCTCCGCCGTGAAGGTGAAGAACCCCTGCCGGGCCATGAGCACCAGCGCCGCGACGACGGCCAGCACCCCGATCACCCCGATCCAGAATTTCCGTCGGGTGGCCGCCTGTTCAGTCTCGTCGCCGGCCCCCAGCGCCACCTTGCCGGCGTCACCCATGTAGTGTCCGGTCGCCAGGTACTGCACCAGGCCGAAGAACATCCCCACCGCCGCCGCCCCGAAACCGAAGTGCCAGGAACTCTCCGGCGAGATCCCCCAGCCGGTGAGGATCCGCTGGAACGACTCGGCCTGCGCCAGCCAGCCGCAGACCAGCGGACTGAGGAAGGCCCCCAGGTTGATGCCCATATAGTAGATCGAGAATCCGGCGTCCCGCCGGACATCACCCTGGGTGTACAACTGCCCGACCAGAGCACTGATGTTGGGCTTCAGCAGCCCAGTCCCAAGCACGACGCAGAGCAGCCCGAGGTAGAAGAAGATCTCACTCCCGGGCACCGCCAGCAGGATGTGCCCGGTCATGATGATCACGCCCCCGACAAAGACCGACCGCCGGAGCCCGAGAATCCGGTCGGCGATCCATCCGCCGGGCAACGCCATCAGGTAGACCAGGGCAGTGTAGGTCCCGTAGACCGCGCCCGCCTTGGCGGCGTCCCACTCCAATCCTCCCACCGCAATCGGGGTGGTCATGAAGAGGATCAGGATGGCGCGCATCCCGTAGTAGCTGAACCGCTCCCACATCTCGGTGAAGAACAGAGTGGAAAGCCCCCGGGGATGCCCGAAGAAGGCGGTATCGCTGTTGGTCGGAGCCACCGGAACCTCTGGTGTTGAAGTGAGAGTCAGTCGTGCCGGCCGAGTTGCTTCTTGAGTGCCGCGAGCTGATCCCGGACCAGGGTCTCGCGGGCATGACGGTCGAGTTCGACATCCACGCGCGCCCCCTCGACATCGTCCGACGGTGGAGGCGGCGCGCCGGGCCGGATCCCGGCCCGGGCCTGCCGGTATTCCTGGCTGAACTCCGCCAACTGGCGGTCGGCCATGGCGAGTTCGTCCCGCTGCACCTCGAGCTTGCGCTCCAGCAGCTGAACCCGCTCCCGGTGTTTGGCGATCCAGATTTCGGCCAGCGCCGAGGTCTCCTGGTCTCCGATACCTGCGGCGAGGGAGCCGCGGCGCTCGGCATCGACCAGCCGGACCCGCTCGCCATCAAGTTCCCGGGTGGTGGTGCCGATCGCCTCGCGCAGTTGCGCGACCGCGACCTTGGTATCGAGCATCGCCTGGTACAGCCCGTCGGCGTAGACCCGGGAATCGCCGGCCGAGGCGAGGAGCTGTTCGAGACGCGCCTTGAGGCCCTCGAGCGACATCGAGT
>CAYINH010000359.1:0-2982 GCA_964364615.1 uncultured Gemmatimonadaceae bacterium | reverse complement strand
ACCAACCGTGAAGGGGTCTATTTCCTCCGCAACGTGCCGGCCGGCGTCATCACGGTGCGGGTGGTGCGGCTGGGGTACAACCAGTCCAGCGCCTCCGTGACGGTGGTGGCCGGGCAGACGGTGACCCTCGACTTCACCCTGACGGCGGCGCCGTTCACCCTCGACGAGATCGTGACCACGGCCACCGGCCAGCAGCGCAAGGCCGAGCTGGGCAACGTGGTCAACCTCATCCAGGTGAGCGAACTGATCAAGGAGGCCCCGGTCAAGTCGATGGCGGACCTCCTGCAGGGCCGGGCACCGGGCGTGTCGATCAACCAGTCGAGCGGCGGAACCGGGGCCGGGGCCCGGATCCGGATTCGGGGCTCGAACTCGGTGTCGCTCTCCAACGAGCCGATCTTCATCGTGGATGGCGTCCGGATCGAGTCAGCCCCTTCATCCACCACCATCGGCGTGGGCGGCCAGTCGCCGTCCCGGATCAACGACATCAACCCCGAGGATATCGAGTCGATCGAGGTGGTCAAGGGTCCGTCCGCCGCGGCGCTCTATGGCACCCGGGCCGCGAACGGCGTGGTGCTGATCAAGACCAAGCGCGGCACTGCGGGCCGGGCCCGCTGGAACGCCTGGGCCGAGCAGGGAAGGCTGACCGACGAGACCGACTATCCTGACAACTACCGGGGTGGGTCCGACGCGGCGGCCAACACCCGGTGCCGGCTGCATGAGCAGGCCGCCGGGACTTGCACGATCGCCACGATCAAGCAGTTCAACCCGACCCGGGATTCGCGCGAGGCTCCGCTGGTCACCGGCAATCGCCAACAGTATGGCCTGAGCGTGTCGGGTGGCAGCGAGGCGGCGCAGTACTACCTCTCGGCCGAACAGGAGTGGGAGCGCGGCGTCTACGGTCTGTCCACCTTCGAGGCCGATCGGCTTCGTGAGAAGACCGGCCGCCAGGTGCTCCGGGACGACGAGGTCACCCCGAACTGGCTCCGCAAGACGAATGTCAGGGCCAACCTGACGGCCCAGCTGACCCCCAAGGCCAGCGTGGCGCTCTCCACCGGCTTTGTGGACAGCAAGCTGCGCCGTCCCCAGAACGACAACAACATCCTCGGGATCCTCTCCAGCAGCCTGAATGGTGACGGCCGCGGGGTGGACAATCCCGATTTTGGCTGGGGCTTCTTCCAGCCGGGCGACACCTATCAGTTGGGGACCGAGCAGGGGATCCAGCGGCTCACCACCAGTGCCCTGACCACCTACACCCCGACCTCGTGGCTCTCGCTGCGGAGCTTGCTGGGGCTCGACCTCACGAGCCGGATCGATAACCAGCTCAACCGGCTCGGCGAAGGCCCGGCGTTCGCTACCTTTCAGCGGGGCCTTGCCCGGGAGGACCGCCGCACCATCCAGCAGTACACGGTGAACTTCGGCGGCACCGCCAACTTCCAGCTGACCGACGCCATCTCGTCCAAGACCACCGTCGGCGTCCAGTGGGGCAAGGACAGTTTCAAGGGGACCAACGCCTTCGGGCAGTTCCTCCCGCCGGGTTCCGTCACGATCGGGTCGGGATCGACCCAGTTCGCCGGCGAGGTCACGATCGAGTCGATCGTGTTCGGCTCCTACGTCGAGCAGGTGTTCGGCTACAAGGACCGGCTGTTCTTCACCGGCGCGGTCCGGGCCGACCGGAACAGCGCGGTGGGCCAGAACTTCGGGACCAAGGTCTACCCGAAGGCGGGGCTCTCCTACCTGATCTCGGACGAGAGCTTCTTCCCCACCGGCTCGTTCCTTTCATCCTTCCGGCTCCGCGGGGCCTGGGGCGAGTCGGGCCTCCAGCCCGGCACGACCGACCCGATCGCGTTCTTCAGCCCGGTCACCGTCGCGGCGGTGTCCGGCTCGGATGAGGCCGGCGTGCTGCTCGGCGGCTTCGGCAACGACGAGCTGCGACCCGAGACATCGCGGGAAACGGAACTCGGGTTCGACGCAACGTTCTTCAACAGCCGCATCGCCCTGGAGGCCACCTACTACGACAAGAAGTCGCGGGACGCGCTGGTGCAGGTCACTACGCCGCCGTCGGCGGGTTTTCCCACCAGCCGATTCGAGAACCTCGGCGCGGTCCGGAACCAGGGTATCGAAGTCACCCTGAACACCCAGGTATTCACCACCAAGAACCTGGCCTGGGATGTTACCCTGACCGGCTCGTTCATCAAGAATCGCCTGACCGATCTCGGCGGCCAGCCGCCGGTCAACTTGAACGGCAGTTCCCAGCAGGCCCGCGCACCGGTTTTGGATGTGGATGGCCGACCCATAAAGGAGTACCCGCTCGGCGGGTACTGGGTCAAGCCGATGACCTGGAACGACAACGGGGACGGCCTGGTGGCCCAATCCGAGATCGTGACCGGTGACACCCTCGAGTTCCTGGGCGCGTCGCAGCCGACTCGCGAAATTGGGTTGAATACCTCGCTCTCGCTCCTCAACAACCGGGTCCGGGTCTCCGCGCAGTTCGATTACCGCGGTGGGAACTACCTCTGGAACCTGAATGAGGAATTCCGCTGCCGGTCTTCGAACAATTGCATCGGGCTGTACGATGCGAACGCCCCCGAGTTCGAGCGGCTCCGCGCGGCGGCCATCACCCTGTCCGCGGCGACTCGGAGCAACGCCGGATACTTCGAGAAGGCCGATTTCGTGAAGCTCCGGGAAGTGTCGGTCACCTTCTTCGCGCCCGCCAGCTGGAACTCGTGGCTTGGCACCGACCGGATGAGCCTCACGGTCTCCGGCCGCAACCTGGCGGTGTGGACTGACTACACCGGGCTCGACCCGGAACTCAACGGCCAGGGGAACGGAAACTTCGCACAGCGGGAGTTCCTGACCCAGCCGCCGACGCGGAATATCTCCGCTCGCCTCAACCTGTCCTTCTGAGGAGGGCGACCATGACGACTCTCAATACTGGAAACCAGCATATGCTCCCGAGGGTTTTATCCAAGCACTAGTAGTGCC
>CAYINH010000358.1:0-2989 GCA_964364615.1 uncultured Gemmatimonadaceae bacterium | reverse complement strand
CGGAAGGCCGGGTCGGTGTACGACAGATTGAAATCGTTGATGTTCCGGCCGAATTGCCACTGCAGCTTCCCGCGCTTCGCCTTGCCGAACAGATTGGGCTCTTCCAGTCCGATGAATCCACCGACCCCGGTGCCCTGCCCGAGGGTGGCGCCGAACTGCACGTTGCCGGTCCGTTTCTCGACGACCCGGAAGATGATGTCGACGTCGACGCCGTTCTCGGTGGGCTGCACGTCGGGCGGCGGCATCGGCTGCTGGAAGAAGTTCAGGTTGGAGACGTTCTCGTAGGAGCGGATCAAGGCGTCCTTGCTGAACGTCTGGCCCGGCAGCATCACGATCTGTTCCCGGATCACCCGCTCGTGGGTGACGTCGTTCCCGACGATGACGATCCGGTCGATGCTGGCCGGGCTGCCCTCCTGAATGCTCCATCGAAGATCGAGAAAGGACTTCCCGTTCGGGCCGGTCCGGCGGACGGCTTCCGGCACCACCCTGGAATAGATGTAGCCATTGTTGGCATACAGGGTCTGCAGCTTGTCGGTCGCGTCGGCCCATTCGGAGGCCGAGAACGGCACGTCGACATCCTTGCCGCTGCCGGCCTCGGCTCCGCTCCCGAACGGAAGGAACGAAGTGACCTCGTCGGTGGAGTAGCGGCGGTTGCCGACCACAGTGAAGGTCCCGACCCAGTACTGCTCGCCCTCCTCGACCTCCAGCTTGAGGATGGCCTTGCCCGGGACGCTGTCCGTCAGCAGGGTGTCCCGCAGCACCTGGAAGTCGATGTGACCCCGATCGCCGTACCATTTCGGCAGGTTCTGGCGGACATCGAGATCGAGCTTCTCCTCGCTGAATTCCCCCTTCTGGAACCACCAGAAGCCTTCCGGCTTGGAGGCCATGCCGGACACCACCAACTCGTCCTTGAAGGTCTGGTTCCCTTCGACCTGGACCTGAGCGATGGCGACCCGGTTCCCTTCGGTGATGTCGAACAGGAGGCGGGACGCTCCCGGGCCCGTGGGGGCCTCCACCACCTTGACGGTGGCGGCGTAGAAGCCCCGGCTCTGGTAGAGGGAATCGATGGCCGCGCGGGATCGCTCTGCCGCCGCCCGATCCAGGGGACGGCCCTCGACCAGCCCGACCTTGCCGCGGACCTGCCGTTCTTCCAGCTCTTCGGTCCCCCGGACCGCCCAGCGGCTCAGGATCGGCCGCTCCTGAACCACCAGCGCCAGGACCAGGGGCTGCTCGCTGCGCCGCTCGATCCGGACATCATCGAACTGGCCGGTCCGGAACAGGGCCTGGATGGCGCGCTGCAAGTTGCGGAAATTGGTCGGTTGGAACAGCACGATCCCTGAGGTCCGGAAGATCTGATCGGCGGAGACCCGGCGGTTGCCCTCGATGGCCAGGCTGTCGACGACCAGGGTCTCCTGCGCGGACCCCGCGGCGGGGTGCCCGAGCACCCCGCCCAGGAGCATCCCGAACCCTGCCACGATCCGCCACGACCGGAGCCTGCACCGCTGAGACATTCGAGACACCCGGTTGCGTGTGGCGGTCAGGCCTTGGTCCCGGTGAGCGCCCGGAAGACCAACTGCTCGCCGTCCGGCGCTATGTCCACCTCGACTTCGTCCCCGCGTGACAGGTCGCCGGACAGCAACTTCTCGCTCAGCGGATCCTCGATGAATCGCTGAATGGCCCGCCGGAGAGGTCGGGCGCCGTAACTGGCGTCGTACCCGCGCTCGGCCAGGAAGGAGACGGCGGCCGGCGTCAGATGGATCTCGTCCCCCAGGCGGCGTTCGACATCCCGCAGCATGATCATCACGATCTTGGCAATGTGATCGCGATCGAGCGGGTGGAAGATGATGGTGTCGTCCAGCCGGTTGAGGAATTCCGGATTGAACACCTTCTGCAATTCGTCCTTGATGGTCTCCGACATGCGGTCGAAGTCCCGCCGCTGCTCCCCGCCGTGGAACCCCAGGGACTTGCCCTGCATCAGGTCGCGGGCCCCGACATTGGAGGTCATGATCACGACGGTATTCTTGAAGTCGATCGCCCGGCCGTAATTGTCGGTCAGCCGTCCCTCATCGAGCACCTGCAGCAGGATGTTGAAGACGTCCGGATGGGCCTTCTCGATCTCATCGAGCAGGATGACCGAGTAAGGCCGACGGCGGACCGCCTTGGTCAGGGCCCCGGAATCCTCGTAGCCGACATACCCCGGTGGCGCCCCGATCAGCCGGGAGACGGAGAACTTCTCCATGTACTCCGACATGTCCACCCGGATCAGGGCGGCCACATCGGCGAACAGGAACTTGGCCAGCGAGCGGGCCAACTCGGTCTTCCCAACCCCGGTGGGGCCGCAGAAGATGAACGAACCAATGGGGCGATTCGGGTCCTTGAGCCCGGCCCGGCTCCGGCGAATCGCGCGGGAGATGGCCGCGATGGCCTCATCCTGGCCCACCACGGACGTGTGCAGCTCCTCCTCCATCCGGATCAGGCGCGTGGTCTCGGCTTCCTGCAGCCGGGTCAGCGGAATCCCGGTCCACCGGGAGACGATGAAGGCAATCGCCTCCTCGTCAATCACCGGGCGGTGGGTCTGCCGTTCGCGCTCCCACTCGTCCTGGCGCAGCCGGATCCGCTGTTGCAGGTCCCGCTCGTCGTCCCGGAGAGCCGCAGCCCGCTCGAAGTTCTGGTCGCGAACCGCGTCTTCCTTCTGCTGGTTGACCTGTTCCAGTTGCAGCTTGAGGTCGACCACATCCGTCGGGAGCACCTGGGAGGCCAGTCGGGCCCGGGCGCCCGCTTCGTCCACCACATCGATCGCCTTGTCGGGAAGGAACCGATCCGTGATATAGCGATCGGACAGCCGCGCCGCGGCGGCGAGGGTCGCATCGGGAATCTCGATCCGATGGTGGTCCTCGTACTTCTTCCGGAGGCCCTTGAGGATTTCGACCGTCTCCTCCACCGTCGGTGGCTCCACCATCGATACCCCCATCGGCCGTTCCGCCATCGC
>CAYINH010000357.1:0-2990 GCA_964364615.1 uncultured Gemmatimonadaceae bacterium | reverse complement strand
CTCGAGATTACCTTTCCCCGATGAGCGACGCCCTGCCGGACCCACTTCTCGATCTGATGCCGGCCCAGGCCCGGGAGCGGCTGGCCGCCTGGGTGCAGGGGGCCGGGTTGCCGGGGTACCGCACCGACCAGCTTCATCGGCGACTCTGGGTGAGCCCGGTTGGCCGATGGGAGGACGCGACAGAGCTCCCCCAGAGTCTCCGGGCGCGGCTGGACGCCGAGTTGCCGCTGGAGAGGCTTTCGCTGGAGTGGATGCAGCAATCGCGTGACGGCACCAGGAAGTACCTCTGGCGGCTGGCGGACGGCGAAGCGATCGAATCCGTCCTGATCCCCAGCGGGTCTCGGCGAACCTTGTGCATCTCCTCGCAGGCGGGCTGCGCTCTGGGTTGCACTTTCTGTGCGACCGGCCGGATGGGGTATCGCCGCAACCTCGCCGCCTGGGAAATCGCCGGCCAGGCCCGGGAGATCGTCCTGGCGGACCCGGCAGACAAGCCGACCAACGTGGTCTTCATGGGGATGGGCGAGCCGCTGCTCAACTGGCCCGCCGTGGACGTCACCTTGAGCCAGCTCAATCATCCGGAAGGATTCGGGATCGGGGCCCGCCACATCACCGTCAGCACGGTGGGCATCATTCCGGCCATGCGGGCCCTGGCGGCCCGCCCCGAGCAGTTCCGGTTGGCCATCTCGCTGCACTCCCCCAACCGGGAGCGCCGCCGGACGATCATGCCGATCGAGAAGAAGTACGACCTCGAGGCGGTGCTGGAGGCGGCCAAGGTCTTCTCGCGCCGGATCACCTTCGAATACGTGATGATCGCCGGTGTCAATGACAGCGACGAGGACGTGGACGCGTTGACCACCCTGGCCCGTCGCTCGGGCGCCATGGTCAATCTGCTGCCGCTCCATCGAGGCGGGGCCCCGGGGCTCACACCGACACCCCACGCCCGGATCAACGAGTTTGCCGAACTCCTCAAGTCCCGGGGGGTCGAAGCCGTGGTCCGGCGCAGTCGGGGCCTGGACATCGATGCCGCCTGCGGTCAACTCCACGTGAAGATGGAGCAGAAACGACGCGCCACCCGGGCGCCGGACCCGACCACCGGTTAGCTCACCAGACGCGGCCGGCCAATACCGATCGCCGCGATGGGCTGACCGATGCCGCCGGGCACCAACGTGATGGACCTGGTGCTCGGCTGGGTGCCGGCCGCCCGAGTTAGTCGGGAAACCGGGGTGGAGGGCGGTAATCCCGTCCAAGCAGGACGGTGACATTGACCCGACGAAGGGTATCCTCGACCCGCCTCACCGCGCCCAGCCCCAGTGCTCGGGCCACCCGGGCGCCAGCAGACCCGTCGCCGCGACGTACCAGGACCTCGGTCGAATCGACCGTCTGGTCGGCATTGCCGAAGAACACCACGTCGAGCCCCTGCTGTCGCAGGTGCCTGGTCCCTTCCCGGGCCAGCCCGGGCACCCCGCTGGCGTTGAGCACCTCCACCAGCACCCGGGGACCGGAGGCCTCCTGAAAAGCGGCGGGCGACGGGGCCCGCTCGAGGCAACCGACGAGGAGCCCGACCAGCAGAACCAGTCTCACTCGCTGGCCCATGCCACGGTGTTCCAGAACCGACGGCCGGCTTCGTTGAGCGGCCAGCCCTGCCGGATCAGGTGGGTCATCCTCCGGATCGCCACCTCCCTGAGCACACCGTCGGGATCCTCAGGGAACCGCCCCAGCATCGCGGCCCGTTCCTCCCGATCGAAGGAGCGACCAGGTTCCAGGAAATCGGCGCAGTACAGCATCCGCCCCGCCGCGTCCCATTCAGCACATCCGGTGGAGTGGTGCTGAATCGCGGCGAGCACCCCGGGGTCGCTCTCGCCGGCCAGCTCGGCCCGGACCGCCGCGGCCGGCCCGTGCAGTAACGCCACCGGGCCTGGTTGATCCGGAACCAGGCGCCTGAGATGATCCGGTGACGCGTCGCGGAGCGCATCGTGGAGCCAGACGGCCCGGAGCCATCGGTCCCGCTCGGGAACCGGGAGGGACAACCGCTCCGCCCAGCGAGTCGCCACGTCGGCCACCCGTTCGATATGGGCCACTCGCTGATCGGAGACGATGGCCCATACTGGGAGGCCGTGCCGGGCTCCGCTGGCAGCGCTCAGGGCAGCACGCAACTATTCACCGATGACGAAGTGCCGGGCCATCCGCTGGAGATCGGAGGCAACGGCTTCCAGCTCGCCGATGGCGTCCTCCAGATCGGCCTGGCCCTGGGAGGCGTTTTCGGCCTGGTGCGCCAGGAGTTCGACCTCGCCCCGGGTCTGGCGCGATGACTCGGCGAGATAGCGGATCTGTTCCGCCAGACGGCGACTGGTCTGTTCCTGCGAAGTGGCGGATTCGGCGATCGCCCTCGCCTCGCGCCCCGCCTCGTGGGTGGCGAGCACGATCGCCTCGAGCGCGGTCACCGCCTCGGAGCTGACTCCTTCCACCCCGGCTACCAGAGTCTGTCCAGCCTCCATGTGCACCAGAATGCCCCCGATCTCGAAGGCGATGTCATCGGCCAGCCGGGCGGCATCCCGGGCGGTCTGTTCGGTCTGCACCGAGAGCCGACGGATCTCATCGGCCACCACCGCAAACCCACGACCTTCAACGCCGGCCCGCGCGGCCTCAATCGCCGCGTTGAGGGCGATCAGGTTGGTCACCTCGGCGATTTCCCTGATCGAGCCGAAGAAGGTCGTCAGCCGGCCGGCCGCCTGGCCCAGGGCGGTGACCTGACCGGAACTCTCGGTGACGAATCGTTGCACCTGGACCAGGCGTTGAATCGCGTCATTGATCGCGATCCGATTCTCCCCGGCCGCAACCGCCGCTGATTGGCTGACCACTGCCGCCCGCACCCCGCCACTCGAAGTCGCCGCCGCCACCTCGGCCAGGGTCGTCGTGGTTTCGAGTCCCCGCCGGGCGAATTCCTCCTGCTGCACCGTCCGGTGGCGGCGTTCCCTGACGTGCGCCGCACG
>CAYINH010000356.1:0-2991 GCA_964364615.1 uncultured Gemmatimonadaceae bacterium | reverse complement strand
ACCCCGACCTCGCCACGGGTGAGCACCACCGGCAACCGGACCGGACGGCGCCCCGTCGGCAACCGGTCCACCCCGGGAAGCTCAATGTCGAGCACCTGACGATAGAGGAAGAGCAGCGCCGCCCGAGCCTGGCTGACCGTGGATTGGGAAAGCTGCCCGGCAACCGCCAGATGGGTCAGGAAACCCCTGACATCGTGGAGACCCAGCTCCCGCGGGTGCCGTAAGCCGCAGAACCGGACGTAACGCCGAATCCACCCGAGATAGGCGGACTCGGTCCGCGGGGAGCAATGCCGAAGCCGGAGGTTATTGCGCACAGCCTGCAGCAGTGCGGATTTAGGCTGCATGAGGGGGTCCCAGGTCGCCAGGCCACACAATCTGCAACCCGCACTCAGCCCCCTGACAACCGGTCCAGCGCCCAACCGGGCCGAAAAAACTCAGCCGGCTGAACCTCACCAACGCCACACGACACCGTGGGGCCTTAGATTCCTCCGACTTTCCCGAATGGATCAGCGATGGCACCCTCGAGTCCCTCTCCCGCTTCGACCCTGGGCCGTGCCTGGGACCGGCTCCACCGACTCCCCGGCGGGACCTGGCTGTTCTCCCGGCTGCTGGGCTGGATGGCGCCCTACACCGGCACCATCGGCGCCCATGTCCGGGAACTTCGTCCGGGTTATGCCCGGGTCACCCTGCGCGACCGACGCAAAGTCCGGCAGCACCTGCGCTCGATCCACGCCGTGGCCCTGGTCAACCTGGGCGAAGTCACCAGCGGGTTGGCCATGCTGCTGGCCCTCCCCCCCGGCGTCCGAGGCATCGTGACCCAGCTCACCACCGAGTACTTCAAGAAGGCCCGGGGTACCGTGACCGCGATCGGGAAGGCGGGACCGCCAACCTCCATCGCGACCGACACCGACTGCGAGGTGGTCGCCGAGGTGTTCGATGCCGCCGGGGATCTGGTCTCCCGGACCACGGTCATCTGGCGACTGCGTCCCGACGAGACCGCATGAGCGCGCTCGACACCCCGCTCAGCCGCCACGCCGGGATCGAGGTCCCGCTCATCTGCGGCGCCATGTACCCCTGCAGCAACCCCGAACTGGTCGCGGCGGTCTCCGAGGCCGGCGGGCTCGGGATCGTGCAGCCGATCTCCCTCACCTATGTCCACGGCCACCAGTACCGGGCCGGGCTCCGGTTGATCCGCTCGCTCACCAGCAAGCCGATCGGGATGAACGCCCTGATCGAGGCCTCCAGCCGCAAGTACCACGAACGGATGGTGGAGTGGGTCAACGTCGCCCTGGAAGAGGGCGTCCGGTTCTTCGTGACCTCGCTCGGCAACCCGCGCTGGGTGGTGGACACCGTCTCCCCGCTGGGAGGTATCGTCTATCACGACGTGACCGAGAGGAAGTGGGCCCGGAAGGGACTCGACGGGGGGGTGCATGGCCTGATCGCGGTCAACGCCCGCGCGGGAGGACACGCCGGCCCCAGGAGCGCCGAGGTCCTGATCGACGAACTGGGCGACATGGGGGTCCCGGTGGTCTGTGCCGGCGGGATCGGTGCGCCGGCTGAATTCGCCGCCGCCCTCCGGATGGGATACGCCGGGGTGCAGATGGGGACCCGGTTCATCGCCACCACCGAGTGCCGCACCGCCGAGGCGTACAAGGCCGCCATCGTCAATGCCGGCGAGGACGACGTGGTGCTGAGCGAGCGGATCACCGGCGTCCCGGTGGCGGTGCTCAACACCCCGTACATCCAGCGGATGGGACTCCAGGCCGGCCGGTTTGCCAGGTGGATGCTCCGGGGAAGAAAGCGGAAGCACTGGATGCGGACCTTCTACGCCCTCAAGTCCCTGTGGCAACTCAAGCGCTCGTCGATGGACGAGAAGGCCGACTACTGGCAGGCGGGAAAGAGCGTTTCCGGAATCCACTCGGTGCTGCCCGCCGGCGAGATCGTCCGGCAGTTCCGCGCGGCGGTGACCGGACCGACCGGCGGGGCCACCACCACCGAGGCCTAGCCCGTGCCCACGCTCACCCGCTGGTTCCTCCGGCTCGGGCTGCTCTACCTGCTCGCCGGCCTCGCCGTTGGAGTGGGGATGGCGTTGCGATCCGACTGGATACCGCTAGCACCGGCCTATCTCCACCTGCTGCTGGTTGGCTGGATCACCCAGCTGATCTTTGGCGTGGCCCACTGGATGTTTCCGCGCGCCAACCGGGAGCAACCTCGGGGGCGGGAGACGCTGGGGTGGACCATCCTGGCCCTCCTCAACGCGGGGCTGCTGCTCAGGGTACTGGTGGAGCCCTTCGCGCCCGAGGCCGGTGGGGGATGGCTCCTGGCCCTGTCTGGCGCCCTTCAGCTGGCAGCCGCCCTGCTGTTTGCGATTCACATCTGGCCCCGGACGGCGGCCCGTTGATGCCGGTCTGGAGCATGCGGCTGCAGCGGAGCGCGCTGATCCATCTGGTGACGGGCGCCACCCTGGGGGCCTTCCTCCTCACGGCGCGGGGCACCGGGCTCACCCTGCCGTATGGTCGGCTGATGGCGGCCCACGGGGAACTGCTCCTGGTCGGGTGGCTGCTCCAGTTCACCATGGGGGTGGCGTACTGGATGCTCCCCAAACACGCAGCCGGAGACTCCCGGGGAGCGAACCGGCCGATCGCGGCAGCCTGGCTGCTGCTCAACAGCGGCGTTCTCATGGCGGTGGTCGGTCAGGCGATCGAGGGATCCACCGGGATCGTGGCGGCGGGGCGCCTCGTCGAGGCGGCGGCCCTGGCGGCCTTTGCCGCCAACGCGTGGCCCCGGATCAAGCCGTTCGGGGCGGGCCGCTAGAAGTCCTTTCGGGCGAACCGCCGGGCGCCGAGCAATAGCGGAACGAGGGTCCAGCCCAGGAGCGCGGTGATGGCCACGGTGCGGCCGAGCCCGGTCCCGAAGAACCGCTCGAAGACCGCCCCGGTGTAGCCGCTCAGGGCCGACAGGTCGAACTGCATCAGCAACAGCACCCGCCCG
>CAYINH010000355.1:0-3010 GCA_964364615.1 uncultured Gemmatimonadaceae bacterium | reverse complement strand
ATCTGGAGACCATTGCCACCGGGGCCATGGCGGCCGCCGCCGGCGGGTTCACCGGGATCTGTGCCATGCCCAACACCGATCCGGTCACCGACAACCAGGCCGCCGTCGGGTTCATCGTGCGCCAGGCGATCCGGGCCGCCAAGGCCCGGGTCTACCCGATCGGCGCGATCACCATGGGCCAGAAAGGCCACCAGCTGGCCGAGTTCGGGGAGATGGTCGGAGCCGGGGCGGTGGCTGTCAGCGATGATGGGCATCCGGTCATCTCAAGCCACATGATGCGGACCGCCCTGGAGTACGCCCAGGTCTTCGGGATTCCGGTGGCCGACCACTGCGAGGACCCCACCCTGTCGGCCGGGGGGTCAATGCACGAGGGGATTGTCTCGACTCGGCTGGGACTCAAGGGCATTCCTTCCGCGGCAGAGGAGCTCATGGTGGCGCGGGATATCCTGCTGGCCGAGCTGACCGGCGGGCATGTCCATCTGTGCCACATGAGCACCAGGGGCTCGGTCGAGATCATCCGCCGGGCCAAAGACCGGGGGATCAGGGTGACAGCGGAGGCGTGCCCCCATCACTTCACCCTGACTCACGAGCGGGTGCGGGACTACGATACCAACGCCAAGATGAACCCGCCGCTTCGGGAGGCGGAAGACGTGGAGGCGATTCGCCAGGCGCTCAAGGACGGCACCATCGACTGCATTGCCACCGACCATGCTCCGCACCACTACGACGCCAAGGAGCGGGCCTTCGAGGAAGCGCCGAATGGCATCACGGGATTGGAGACGGCCCTCGGGCTCGGGATCCGGGAACTGGTCCTCCCCGGATTGCTCACCCTCCCTGAACTGCTCGAGCGGATGAGCACCCAGCCGGCCCGGCTGTTCCATCTGCCGGGCGGCACCCTGGCGGTGGGGGCGCCCGCCGACCTGGTGGTCTTCGACCCCGAGGCGTTCTGGAGCGTGGACCCGGCCCGCTCGTTCTCCAAGAGCCGGAACACCCCGTTTGGAGGTGAATCACTTCCAGGGGTGGTGGCACTGACCCTGGTCGACGGCCGAATCGCCTTCCGACAGCCGGAGTAGGGGTGTCCCTGTGGCGCCGCCGCCACTGTCGGGGAAGTTGACGACCAACTCGGGAACATGTTTCGGATTTCGGAGCATTCATTAGATTAGCAGGTAGCCTCCGGGGGACAGATTCCGATGACCGACGAAGTATCCAAAGGCACCAGCGAGATCGCAGCGTGGCTGGCCGACCGGCAGCGCCTTCAGACCTGGCGCGCCAACCTCGACGCCGCCAAGGCGCCCGCGGCCGTGCGCAGCCGGGTACAGGCCGACTACGACGGCCGACTGGCCGAGGTCGTGGTCCGGCTTCGCGGCTTCTCCGCGGCCCTGACGGGCTCCCTGGCCGAGCAGCGTTCCAGACTCAACGATGTTCATGCGGTGAAGACCGAGGCCGAGGAAGAACGGGCCGAGGCTTCCCTGCGGCACACCGTCGGCGAATACAGCGACACCGAATGGCAGGAATACGAGGCGGCGTCAACCACCCAACTCGAGGGCCTGCAAGCGGACATCGATGCCCTGGCGGATGAGATCGGACGGCTGGAGGAAGTCCTGGCCCAGGTGAGCCCGGAGCCCGAGCCCGTCGAAGCGCCGGCCGCCGTGGCGATGACCGCCCCGGTCCTGACCGCTGCGGCCGAAGAGCCTGAGGCGCTGGACGTCGAGGTCATCGAACCCGAGGAGCTGCGACTGGAATCCCGCCAGGGCGACGTGGAAGCCGACTTGCCGACCAGCTCGGCCCACGACCAGGCCGGGGATCTGGCACTGGTCGAGGAGGCCCCCGAGCGCCCCCGGCCGCTGGAGGCCCCTCGATTCATCCCCAAGGCGAGCGAAGCCATCCGGCGCGAGCGGCCGACCCGGACCCTGCGGTTCCCCAAGGCGGCTCCGGCCTCGGAGACGGCGGCGCCCAACGTCGATGAGATGACCTTCCTGAAGTCGGTCGCGCTGGAGAGTCCCGAGGCCCCCGAGGCCCGCCCGGCCCGCGGAGCGAATGCCAAGACCCTTAAGTGCGTGGAATGCGGCTCGATGAACCGGCCGACCGAGTGGTACTGCGAGCGGTGTGGGGCCGAGCTGGCCGCCCTGTGAGTCGGGCCAGGTTCCAGGTGCCGCAATAGAAACGGGGCCTCCCAAACGGGAGGCCCCGTCTGCTTCAAGGCCGTCGGGTCCGACGGGATCAGGCCGGGGTGGTCTTGGCTCGCTTTGCCAGCCGACTCTTGAGCCGGGCGGCCGCGTTGGGGTGAATCAGGCCCTTCCGACCGGCCCGATCGAGCGATTGCTCGGCGAGCTTGATGGCGGCAGGGAGCTGGTCCGGACCGGCGGCGCGGGCGTTCTTGACGACGGTCCGGAGCTGGGACCGCTGCTGGCGGTTGGTCGCCGTGCGGGTCTTGGTCTGACGCTGGTGCTTCTTGGCGGCCTTGGTACGTGGCACGGCGGTCCTCGTGGTTCGGTTCAAGTGGCGCTGGCCCGGTCAGGGCCTTGGGCGCAGAGCAGGAAAACCTAAGGGCCGGGAGGGGCAAATGCAAGTGGGATATGGGTTTTGACATGCCGTGGACGGACCCTTACCTTCCCCGCCTCACCCCAGCCTGTATCCATGAGCGACCTGACTGAGACGCGGCCGCCCACCCGGCCAGTCCTTGATGGACCCCGTGGCCCGGGCCGCCCCAGAGCATGACAGCGATTCCCGCCCCCGTACCGGTCCTCGGCTTCCCCGGGGAGACCGGCTTTGTCGTTGAGCTTGATGGCTTCAACGGCCCGCTCGATCTGTTGCTCCATCTGCTGCGGGAGCAGCAGCTCGACATCAGTGACATTCCCATTGCCAGGATTGCCGATCAGTTCCTCGCCGTGGTCCACCAGCTGGGCCTGAACCAGGCGGCCGACTATCTCGAGATGGCCAGCCGGCTGCTACGCCTCAAGATCCAGATGCTGCTCCCACGGCCGGGATCCGCGGAGGGCTGGGAAGACCC
>CAYINH010000354.1:0-3011 GCA_964364615.1 uncultured Gemmatimonadaceae bacterium | reverse complement strand
GTTTCGCCGGTCAGGATGTTGAGGCCCGGGCCGAGTGGGAGGGTCACGTCTTCGATGGTGGCCAGATCGCGGACCCGGAGCTCGACAATCACTGGCCGGCTTCGCGTTCCGAGAGATCCCCCCAGCGCAGGGTGTCGCGGACCCGGCGGAAGTAACTCCCCCCCGGCAGCCGGACGAGGGGCACCCGGGTCGGGGACCGCCGGACAACCACTTCGTCTTCCCTGCTGAGCTCGGTGACCTGCTGCCCGTCCACCGACAGCAACAGTTCGTGGGACCACTCCCCCTCCGCCGCCACGATGACCTCGGCGGTGGCGGGAATCACGAACGGCCGGACGGCGAGGGTATGGGCGCAGATGGGGGTCAGGATCAGCGCTTCGACTCCGGGAGCGACGATCGGCCCACCGGCGCTGAGCGAGTACGCCGTGGAACCGGTCGGGGAAGCGATGATGACGCCATCGGCGCTGTAGGGACCGATCGACTCCCCGTCGACCCGGACATCGAGTCGGATCAGACGGGCCACTCCGGACTTGTGAATCACGATATCGTTGAGCGCCTGCGGGGTATCCCTGAATCCCGACTTGGAACGAATCTGCGCCGCGAGCGCCTGGCGCTGATCCACTTCGAACTGCCCGGTGAACAGGGCTTCGATGGCTGCCGGGCAGTTCTCGCGCGTAGCGACGGTCAGGAATCCGACCCGACCGAGGTTGACGCCGAGGATGGGAACGGGACGGCCGGAGATGCAGCGGGCGCCTCGGAGGAGGGTGCCGTCTCCACCCAGGGTCAGGAGTGCATCCAGTGGCTCCACCGCCAGGTCCGAAACGGTGGTCTTCCAGTGGGCAGCCAGATCGGGCTCAGAGCGCAGAGCCACGCCATGCCGAGCCGCCGCCTCGCTGATCCCCTGAAGGATCTCGGGGAGGCCGTCGTAGGAGGCGTTTCCGACGACCCCGACAATCATCGCGGCTCGAGCCGTCCCTCGTGATGGAGGGCCGCGATCCGCTTGGCGATGCCCTCGCCGGTCAGGCCGAACCGGCCCAACTGGGTGGCTCGGGGCGCCTGTTCCTGGAGGAGGTCCGGGACGCCGACGGGTACCACTCTGACTTCGGGATGGGGTTCCTGCAGCAACCCCGAGAGATAGGCCCCGAACCCGTTGGCCACCGTACCCTCTTCGATGGTCACGAAGGTGTGGCAGGTCAGGGCGAGGGCATCCGCCATCGCCTGGTCGATCGGCTTGAGGAACCGGCAGTTGACGACCGCGGGGTCGAATCCCTCGGCGGCCAGCCGCTCGGCAGCCTCGAGGGCCGGATCGACCATGGTCCCGACCGCCAGGATCGCCACCTCACGTCCCGGTCGGAGCAACTCCCAGCTGCCGTAGGGAACGGCCGGAATGTCCGCCGTCCGGGTGGGCTGGGTGGGCGCCTTGTCGCGAGGATAGCGGGTGCAGAACGGGCCGTCGTGGTCCAGCGCCGTGCGCAGCAGCCCGACCAGCTCATTGCCGTCGCGGGGGGCGGTCACCGTCATCCCCGGCACCGCCAGCATGTAGGGGATGTCGTACAGACCCATATGGGTCTGCCCATCCTCTCCGACCAGACCCGCCCGGTCCATGCAGAACACCACCGGCAGTTTCTGGACGGCGACATCGTGGATGATGTTGTCGTAGGCTCGCTGAAGGAAGGTGCTGTAGATGGCGCAGATCGGCCGGACCCCCTGGGTCGCCAGTCCCCCGGCAAAGGTCACGGCGTGGCCCTCGGCAATTCCGACGTCGAAGAATCGTTCAGGATGCCGGGCGGCAAAGAGACTGGTCCCGGTGCCGGTCGGCATCGCGGCCGTGATCACCACGAAGTCCTTCCGCTCATCGGCCAGATCGGCCAGGCCGTCGCCGAACACCTGGGTCCAGGTCGGCGGGCCACTCGCCTTCTTCCGGGCCTCTCCGGTCTCGGGATCGTAGGCGGCCAGCCCGTGCCACTTTTCCTGGTTGTCCTCGGCGAACCCGAACCCCTTGCCCTTCTCGGTCAGGACGTGGATGACCCGGGGGCCACTCAGTCCACGGACGAATCGGAAGGTCTCGCGGAGCTTGTCCAGATCATGGCCATCGATCGGTCCGAAGTAGCGGAAGCCGAGTTCCTCGAAGAACATGCCGTCGGAGAACAGGTTCTTGATGCTCTCCTCAACGTTCTTGGCGAACTCGACCACCCCGGGACCGAACACACCCCCCAGCCGGACCGTCGCGGACTTGACCCGGTCGCGGAGCTTGTTGGCCATCGGGTTGGCCACGATCCGGCCCAGGGTCTTGGAGATGGCGCCGACGTTGGGAGAGATCGACATCCCGTTGTCATTGACGACCAGCAGAATGTCCCGGTCGGAGTGACCCGCGTTGTTCATCCCCTCGTAGCTGAGGCCGCAGGTCAGCGCCCCGTCGCCCACCACCGCCACGACCTTGTAGTCGAGGCCCAGGAGGTCCCGGGCGGTGGCCATGCCGAGCGCCGCCGACATTGCGGTCCCGGCGTGGCCGGCCCCGAAGTGGTCATGCTCGCTCTCGGTCCGCTTGAGGAAGCCGGACAGACCGCCCTCGGTCCGCAACGAGGGAAAGGCAAGGTTCCGGCTGGTCAGGAGTTTCCAGGCATAGGCCTGATGGCCGACATCCCAGAGCACCTTGTCGGTGGGCGAGTCGAATTCGTAGAGGAGGGTGATCGCCAGTTCAACACAACCCAGGCTGGCGCCGATGTGGCCCCCGGTATGGGAGACGCATTCGATCAGCCGCTCGCGGACGTCCTTGGCCAGCTCCGGGAGCTGCTCGGGAGCGAGGCGCTTGAGGTCGGCTGGGCCGTGAATTCCAGCGAGCAGGCTCATGCCAGGTTGTCCATCCAGGGGGATCAGGAGCTTCGAGTCACAATATAACGGGCGAGCCCGGAGAGGGTCCGGGCGTCCGGGCCGACGTCGGCCAGGTGGCCGATCGCCCCATCGGCCCGCCGGGCGGCTTCGGCCCGGGCGCCCTCGCCCCCGCGCAGGCGGAC
>CAYINH010000353.1:0-3020 GCA_964364615.1 uncultured Gemmatimonadaceae bacterium | reverse complement strand
CGGTCTCCGGATCGGGCACGTCGAAGGCCAGGACCAGCTGCTCGCGCTCCCGGACCGCGGTCGGCTGGTCGTCCTCCCGGAGGTCCACCGCGGTGTAGCCGGCGAACACCAGCACCTTCTTGACCCCGACGTGCCGCATCTGATTGACCAGCTCCGGGGTGAGCTCGGCGCCCACCACGGCCAGCGGATCGCCCTTCGGTTCTTCCGGGTTGGCGACGTCGCCCGCCAACAGGCTGCCGTAGGTCTCCCGCCGTTCCTGGCGGCCTTCCAGCTTCCCGCTGATGTCGAGTTCCTTGCGGGCAAAGAACAGCTGGAGGATCTCGGCACTGCCGCCGTAGCCGAAGGCCCGGAGCAGGGCGGTGGCCGGGAACTTCTTCTTCTTGTCGATGTGGACGTAGATCACGTCATGGATGTCGATCGTGAACTCCACCCAGGAACCCCGGAACGGGATGATCCGGGCCGAGAACAAGCGCTGCCCGTTGGGATGGATGTTCTCCTCGAAGACCACGCCCGGAGACCGGTGCAGCTGCGACACGACCACCCGTTCGGCCCCGTTGATGACAAAGGTCCCGAGCGGGGTCATGATCGGCAGTTCGCCGAGGTAGACCTCCTTCTCGATCTGATTCTTGAGCCGGCGCTGACCGTCCACTTCCTCGAAGACGTTGAGGGCGAGGGTGGCCTTGAGGGGCGCCGCGTAGGTCATGTCCCGCTCGATGCACTCCTCGACCGAGTACTTCGGCTCGCCGATGGCATAGCTGTTGAACACCAGCTCGTACTTGCCATTGACGTCGGAGATGGGGAACAGGTCCCGGAAGACTCGCTCGAGCGAGACGTCCTGCCGTTCCTTCCCGTCGCCGTCCTGGACCATGAGGGCCTCGAAGGCCTCGGTCTGGATGTCGAGGAGATGCGGCATGGGCATGCCGTTCTCACGCTTGGAAAAGCTGATATCAGGTCGGGTCGCCATTATCGCTCGCTCTCGTCCAGCACAAACGGCCCCGTGGCGGGGAACCCAATCGGGCTGCCCGCGGGGCGCGGAGTGGTGCCGGGTTGTAGGTCAGATCCAGGGCGCATGCCGTCTCACCGAAGAAGCACCAGGGTGGCCCACCCGGCCCGAGCGGCCGGGCGGGACAGCCCGGGCTACTTCAGCGTGGCGGTCGCGCCCTGCTCTTCCAGCTTCTTCTTCATTTCCTCGGCCTCGGCCTTGGTGACCCCGTCCTTCACGGTCTTCGGGGCGCCATCGACCAGTTCCTTGGCCTCCTTGAGGCCCAGGCTGGTGAGCTCTCGCACCACCTTGATGACCTGGATCTTCTTGGACCCGGCTTCCATCAGGACGACGGAAAACTCCGTCTGCTCCTCGGCGGCCGGCGCCGCGCCGGCGCCACCCGCGGCCGGACCGGCGGCGGTGACCACGGTCACGTTGAAGCGGGTCTTGAAGGCCTCGATCAGATCGGCCAGCTCGACAACGGTCTTGCCGCCGATGGCTTCGAGGATTTCGTCGTTGGACATTGTGGTATTCGCCATGATGCTCTGTCTCCGTGACTTATGAAGCTGCCGACTGCCGCTGTTCGCGGAGCGCCTCGAGGGCGCCGACCATTTGATACAGAATGCCGTTCAGTGCCCCGGCGAACTGTCCGAGGAGGATCTCCCGTGAGGGGATCTCACCGAGCCGTTTGAGATACGCCGCCTCCACCACCTGACCATCCAGCAGCCCGACCTTGACGCCCGGCTTCTGGTGTTCCTTGGCGAAGTCGCCAAGCACCTTGGCCGCGGGCAGCGGATCCGGGCCGACCAGGACCAGCCCGGTGGGGCCGGTAAAGACGCTGCCGTCCAGCCCCGGGATCTCGCCGGCCACCAGGGCGCGACGGGCCAGGGTGTTCTTGACCACCAGGTAGCGGGCGCCCACGTCCCGGAGCCGACTCCGGAAGGTGGTCATGTGCTCCACCGTCAACCCGCTGAAGTCGGTCACGATCATGTTGGGCGATCCCCGCAGCGTCTCGGTCAGAGACTCGACGGCCGCCTGTCGTTCCTGTTTGCTCATCGGTACCCCGTCAGTTCCAGCCGAACCCCCGGCCCCATGGTGCTGGAGATGGTGGCGGACCGGAGGTAGGTCCCCTTGGCCGCCGACGGCCTGGCCTTGACCACGGTGTCGAGGAAGGCGGCCAGATTGGCCTGCAGCTGCTCGGCCGTGAACGACACCTTGCCGATCGGGGCGTGAACGTTGCCGGTCTTGTCGACCCGGAACTCGATCTTGCCGGCCTTGATCTCCCGGACCGCCCGGGTCACGTCCATGGTGACGGTGCCGGCCTTCGGGTTGGGCATCAGCCCGCGGGGCCCGAGCACCCGGCCGAGCGTGCCGAGCTGCCCCATCACGTCGGGGGTCGCCACGATCACGTCACAGTCCAGCCACCCGTCCTTGATCTTCTGGATGTACTCGATCCCGACGAAGTCGGCCCCGGCGGCCTCGGCTTCCTTGGTCCGGTCCCCCTGGGTGACGACCAGGACCCGGACCGACTTGCCGGTCCCGTGGGGCAGCACCACCGTCCCCCGGACCACCTGGTCCGCGTGCCGGGGATCGACCCCGAGCCGGATCGCCGCGTCCACCGTTTCGTCGAACTTGGCGAAGGCCGTGGCCTTGACCAGCCCGACGGCTTCCCCGAGGGAATATTCCCGGGTCTGATCGACTTGGGCCGTCGCGGTGCGGAACCGTTTGCCGTTGGCAGCCATCAGTCGATGACCTCCAGTCCCATCGACCGGGCGGTGCCGGCGACCATCCGCATGGCGGATTCGATGCTGGCCGCGTTGAGGTCCGTTTTCTTGAGTTCCGCGATCTTGCGGACCTGGGCGCTGCTGACCTTCCCCACCTTGACCCGGTTGGGGGTGGCGCTGCCCTTCTCCAGACCGGCCTCCTTGAGCAGCAGATTCGCGGCGGGGGGCGTCTTGGTGATGAAGCTGAACGACCGGTCGGCGAAGATCGAGACGACGACCGGAATCACCATCCCGGGCTGACCCTGGGTGCGGGC
>CAYINH010000352.1:0-3023 GCA_964364615.1 uncultured Gemmatimonadaceae bacterium | reverse complement strand
GACCCCGTTCTACGGTCGGCTCCCCGATGGCGGTGGATTCGGGGTCGAGTCCCGGGTGGACCTGATCGGGGCGGCGGCGGCCATCGGGGCCACGGCCGGGGTCGTGGCCCACGCGGCGGTGACCGGGGTGTCCAACCTCCGGAAACGCAAGGAACTTCCCATTGTCGAGGCCGGGTCACCCCGGGAGGAGGCGGACCATGGCCAGGACTAGAGTCGTCGTCGACCCGATCACCCGGATCGAGGGCCATCTCCGGATCGAGGTTCAGGAGGAGAACGGCCGGATCGCGGACGCCTGGGCCAGCGCCACCCAGTTCCGGGGGATCGAGCAGGTGCTGACCGGTCGGGATCCTCGGGATGCCTGGGCCTTTACCCAGCGGATCTGCGGAGTCTGCACCGTGGTGCATGCGGTGGCGTCGTGCCGGGCCGTGGAGAATGCGCTCGGGATCAAGATTCCTCCCAACGCCAACCTGATCCGCAACCTGATCCATGGGATGCAGTTCATCCAGGATCACGTCATCCACTTCTATCACCTCCACGCCCTGGACTGGGTGGATGTGGTGAGCGCCCTCAAGGCCAGTCCCGAGGGGACCGCCTCGGTGGCCCGGAGCATCTCCCCCTGGCCCAACAACTCGGCCACCTACTTCAAGGAGGTTCAGGCCCGGCTGGCCAAGTTCGTCAGCGGTGGCCAGCTGGGCATCTTCACAAATGGGTACTGGGGCCATCCGGCCTACCGGCTGCCGCCGGAGGTCAATCTGCTGGCGGTGGCGCACTATCTGGAGGCGCTGGACTGGCAGCGCGACGTGATCCGGCTGCACACCATCTTCGGTGGCAAGAACCCTCACCCCAATTTCCTGGTCGGCGGCATGGCCTCGGCCATCAACCTGGACGACACCGCCACGATCAACATGGAGCGGCTCACCGACATCAGCGACATGATCCGCCGGGCCCGACGCTTCGTCGAGGAGGTGTACTGGCCGGATCTGGTGGCGATCGCCGGGTTCTACAAGGACTGGGCCTCGATCGGGGGCGGGGTGACCAACTACCTGGCCTGCGGCGAGTTCCCCGAAGGCGACGTCGACGACTACGATAAGCTGTATCTCCCCCGGGGGATCATCCTGGACCGCGACCTCAGCAAGGTGGTGCCGTACGACCAGGATCTGGTCCGGGAGTACATCTCCAGCTCCTGGTACCAATACGCCGACGGGGACCAGGCGGGGCTGCACCCCTACCAGGGAGAAACGGTCGCCAGTTACACCGGCCCGCCGACGCCCTGGGGTTACCTGCAGGACGAGCCGAAGTACTCCTGGCTCAAGGCCCCGCGCTATGACGGGAAGGCAATGGAAGTTGGCCCGCTGGCCCGGATGCTGGTGGCCTACGCCAGCGGACACGAGGATGTCCGGGAGATCGTCGGCACGGTGCTCGGCAAGCTCCAGGTGGGTTCGGCGGCCCTCTTCTCCACCTTGGGGCGGACGGCCGCCCGGGGAATGGAGACCGTCCTGCTGGCCCGCCGGATGGAGCACTGGTATGACCAGCTGGTGGGGCGGATCAAGGGAGGCGATACGACCACTTTCAACAAGGAGAAGTGGGAACCGAAGACGTGGCCTGCCGAGGCGCAGGGCTACGGCTACCTCGATGCCCCCCGGGGTGCGCTGGGGCACTGGGTCCAGATCCGGGATGGCAAGATCGCCCGGTACCAGTGCGTGGTTCCCAGTACCTGGAACGCGTCGCCTCGTGATCCAACGGGCCAGCGGGGGGCCTATGAGGCGGCCCTGGTCGACAACCACCCGCTGGCGATTCCTGATCAGCCGCTGGAGATCCTGCGGACCGTGCACTCGTTCGATCCCTGCATCGCCTGCGGGGTGCATGTGCTGGACGCGCAGGGTCGGCTGGTGACGGAGGTCAAGGTCCAATGACCGCCACCGCCGTCCCGCCCCCGGCGGTTGCGCCGCCCTCCCGACCGGGGTATCGCTCGGTGTATCTCTGGCACTGGCCGATCCGGGCCATGCACTGGATCGCCGGCGGCTGCCTTGCCGTCCTGATCGTGACCGGGTTCTACATCGGGAAGCCCTATTTCATGACCGGTGGAGAGGCCAGTTCCCACTTTCTGATGGGGTGGGTGCGCTTTCTCCACTTCACGGCCGCCGCGATCATGATCGCCACCGGGATTGTCCGGGTGTACTGGCTCTTCATCGGCAACCGGTACGAGCGGTGGCGGGCGCTGTTCCCGTTCCAGCCCAGCGACTGGGCCAACATGGTCCGGGTCCTCAAGAAGTACCTCTTCATCCGGCCGAAGACCGCGCCCCACTGGCTGGGCCATAATCCGCTCCAGCAGTTGAGCTACACACTGATGTACGCCGTGGTGCTGTTGCAGGTGGTGACGGGGTTCGCAATGTACGGGATGGCGACCCCGGGCGGTCTGTTCGCGACGCTCTTCGGGTGGGTCGGACCGTTGTTCGGCGGGATACAAGTCGTCCGCTTCATCCACCACGCCTCGACCTGGTATTTCCTGATCTTCCTGCCGTTCCACATCTACTTCAGCCTGCGGGCCGACCTGCTCCACCGCGAGGCAAGAGCCTCCTCCATCATCGGGGGATTCCGGTTTATCCGGGAGGATGTGGAGTTCATTGATGAATGACCAGACTGGCACACTGGTGCTCGGGTTGGGCAACCCCCTGATGGGGGACGACGGAGCCGGCCTGGTGGCGCTGGAGCGGCTTCGGGCCGCCTGGCTGCCCGACGGCGTGACGTTGGCCGATGGAGGGACCTGGGGCCTCAATCTTCTCCCGGCGGTCGAGGGATGCCGGCGACTGCTGGTGATCGATGCGGTCAAGGGCGGTCGGCAGCCTGGTACCGTGGTGACCCTCGAGCGGGAGGAGATCCCCCGGTTTCTCGCCACCAAGCTCTCCCCGCACCAGATCGATCTCCGGGAGGTGCTGGCCCTGGCCGAGTGGCGAGGGACCCTGCCGGAGGAAACGGTCGTGGTCGGGATCGAACCGGCAGTGGTGGAGCTCCGCGCCGGATTG
>CAYINH010000351.1:0-3034 GCA_964364615.1 uncultured Gemmatimonadaceae bacterium | reverse complement strand
GGCGTCGGGATACCGGGGCCGGAGGTTGTCGAAGGCGATCCGGTGCTTGGTCTTCTCAGGCGCGTCGAAATTGACGCTTTCCACCTTGAGCAGGGCGAAGTAGCGCTCGCCCTCCTTGGGGGGGCGCACCTGACCCTTGATCGTGTCGCCGGTCCGCAGATCGAACCGCTTGATCTGGCTCGGGCTGACGTAGATGTCGTCCGGTCCGTACAGGTAGTTCCAGTCCTGACTGCGGAGGAATCCATACCCTTCGGGCAGGATTTCCAGGACCCCCTCGCCCCGGATCACCGTGTCCGATTCGAGCAGCGACTGCTCGATGCGGAAGATCAGATCCTGCTTGCGAAGGCCGGAGTAGTTGACGATGTTGAGTTGCTGCGCGAGCTCGTTGAGCTCGGTTACCGATTTCTGCTTCAGTTCGGCGATATCCACAGCGGGGCCCTCGGGCGCATCCCCGGGTTCGGGTTCGTCTTCCGGAAGGTGGTCAGGCCGGGGAGGACGTTGCCGATGGGGTGGGGGCTTGCGGGTGCCGGAGCCTCCGGCGTGGCCGGAGTTGCGTGAGCGTCTGTTTGTCAGGGGAGTTCTTTGCTGAGGCGTATGATTAGGACGGTTTGCAACACTAACCTCCGGTGGACTCGCCGTCAAGGGGGCATATGGACGGCCTGACCCCCCACTTTTCGGCCTGGCGGACCCTCCAGTCGGGAAACCGGGAAATCACCGATGCCCTGGTTCGGGATGGGTCCAGGGGACCAACTCCCGAATTGGCCCGGGCGCTGGAGGAGTGGGACGGGGCCTGGTACTGGGCCGATCCGGGGGAAACCCGGCTCATTCTGGTCAGGGCCGTGGGCGGCAGGTCCCCCCGCTGGTGGCTTCACATCGGCCTCCTCATCCTCACCCTGATCTGCGCCATGGGGGCCGGGGCGGTGCTGAACGGGGCCTGGGCACCGGTCACCGGCAGCACCCTGCTCTCCCAGATGGTGGCCGCGACCCGGTACTTCTCGGACGTGGCCACCGGGGACTGGCGGCTGCTCCTCTCGGGCTGGTCCTTCGCCGTGCCCCTGCTGGCCATCCTATTAGTACACGAGTTGGGGCACTACCTCACCGCCCGGCGCTACGCCATCGACGTCACCCCCCCGTTCTTCATCCCCGTCCCGCCCAGCCTCTCCCCGGTGGGGAGTCTCGGGGCGTTTATCCGACTCCGGAGCCCGGTGCTGGATCGGCGGCAGCTCCTCGATGTGGGGGCGGCCGGGCCCCTGGCCGGCTTTGCGATGGCGGTGCTGGTGCTGGCCTGGGGATACTCGATCTCGGAGCGGATTCCGATCGTGGCCGGGGCCGATCCGAGCTACGTCACCCTGGCGGGGTACCCGGTCTTTCTTGGGGAGTCACTGCTGACCGGCTGGCTGCGGGAACTGGTACTGCCGGGGACCGCCGCGGTGCACCTGAGCCCTCCTGCCTTTGCCGGCTGGGTCGGGATGCTCCTGACCGGGCTCAATCTGGTGCCCCTGAGCCAGTTGGATGGGGGGCACATCGCGTACGGCCTCCTGGGTCGGGGCCAGCGGTGGGTCGCCTGGGTCGCGGTAGCAGGGTTGCTGTACCTGGCTCAGGCGGCGCCGGGGTGGTACGCCTGGCTCGGCCTGGCGTTCCTGGTCGGGGGAGGGCGGGTCACCCACCCGCCGGTCATCATCGACTCCGGCACCCTTCCCGCCAGCCGGCGGGTGATCGGGCTCGCCTGTCTGGCCCTGCTCGTTCTGTGCTTGATGCCGCAGCCATTCGGATGAGGACCAATGGCTGGCGGAGGCTTGGTGCCCTGGGCTAGTGGCCACAAGGGGTTACCGTCGTGTGGATGCTACATCTGATTGATTCACGCCACAGTTTTTTCGCGCTTCCCTCACGGCCCAGGAACCCTCTGCACCTGGTCTACCGGTCAAGCGTCTCCCGGATCTTGACCGCCAGTTTGTGCACGGTGTACGGCTTCTGAAGAAACGTCGTTTCGGCGCTCAGCACGCCGTGGCGGACGACGGCATCGTCGGTGTACCCCGACATGAACATCACCCTGATCTCGGGACGCACCGTCTGCAACTGCTCAGCCAGCTCCCGGCCATTCATGACCGGCATGACCACATCCGTCAGGAGCAGCTTGATCGGGAGGGAACGATCCTTTGCGATGTCAATCGCCTCGGACGCGCTGTCGGCCTCGATCACCTGGTAGCCGAGCGCCTCCAGCGTGAGCCGGGTCACGACCCGAACGGCACGCTCGTCCTCCACCAGCAGGATGGTCTCGTCTCCCCGCTGGGGCGGGCTCACGGCGCCCGGATCGAGTGCGGTCGGCGCTCCCTCGGCTACCGGGAAGTAGAGCTTGAAGGTGGTGCCCGCCCCGGGCTCACTGCTGAGCCAGAGGTACCCTCCACTCTGGTGGACGATGCCGTCAACCGTGGACAAGCCCAGTCCGGTTCCCTTCCCGACCTCTTTCGTCGTGAAGAAGGGATCGAAGGCCTGGGCCATGGTCGGTTCGTCCATCCCCACCCCGGTATCGCTCACCGCCAGCATGACCCAGCGGCCGGACTTGACCTCGGGATGGCGGGCCGCGTAGCCGGCATCGAATTCCACGACCTGGGTTTCGATGGTGAGGTGTCCCCCCTGAGGCATCGCATCCCTGGCATTCACGGCCAGATTCATGATCGCCTGCTGGAGTTGCCCGCGGTCGATCAGGATCGGGGACACCGGAGTGAGGCCGAGATGCAGGTGGACATCCTCCCCGATGACCCGACGAAGCATGCCGGAAACCTCGTGGACCACTTCGTTGGGATCGGTGACCGTGGGCTCGAGCAGCTGTCGCCGGCTGAACACCAGCAGTTGGCGGGTCAGGTTCGCGGCCCGCTGACCCGCCCCCTCGATCTCCCGAACCGCGTCCCGCGAGGGTCCGTCCGGCGGGAGCTGACTCGAGAGCATCTCGGCGTAGCCGTTGATGACGGTGAGCAGGTTGTTGAAGTCGTGGGCCACCCCTCCCGCCAGCTGCCCGATCGCCTCCATCTTCTGA
>CAYINH010000350.1:0-3067 GCA_964364615.1 uncultured Gemmatimonadaceae bacterium | reverse complement strand
GCTAGCTTGTACCACCGGCGCCCGTAGCTCAGTTGGATAGAGCAACAGCCTTCTAAGCTGTGGGTTGGAGGTTCGAGTCCTCCCGGGCGCGCTCTCCTGGCTCTCCCCGAACTCACAACCCCAAGTCGTGCTTCCAGGGCCCGCTTGGCCTGGCTGCGATCGCGGCCTGAACCGGCTAGATTCCGCGCTCGGACTCTTTTCCGGAGGCAGCCATGACCGCCACGCGACCGGCAGCCCAACCTGTGACCGATACCTTTCCGATCAACGGCACCGATCATGTCGAATTCTACGTCGGCAACGCCCGGCAGGCGGCCCTCTACTACCAGCACTGCTGGGGCTATCGCCTGATCGGCTACCGGGGGCCGGAGACCGGCACCCGGGAAACCGCGAGCTACGTGCTGGAGCAGGACAAGATCCGGTTCGTCCTGACCACCCCCCTCCATCCCGACCACCCGATCGCCGGGCACATCGCCCTGCACGGGGACGGGGTCCGCGACCTGGCGTTCTGGGTCGAGGACGCGGCCGAGGCGCATGCCCTCGCGGTCGCCCGTGGGGCCGTCAGCGTCCGGGCCCCGGAGCGGCTGGAGGACGAACAGGGCAGCGCGGTGATCGCCGCCATTCGCACCTATGGCGAGACCATCCACTCGCTGGTGGAGCGCGGGGACTACCGGGGCACCTTTCTGCCGGGCTTCGTGCCGCTCACCAGCACCGTCGAGGCTCCAGCAATTGGCCTCCAGTACGTCGATCACTGCGTCGGCAACGTGGAACTGGGCCAGATGAACCGCTGGGTCGAGTTCTACCGGGACGTGCTCGGCTTCACCCAGCTGATCAGCTTCGATGACAAGGACATCAGCACCGACTACACCGCCCTGATGTCCAAGGTCATGGCGAACGGCAACAGCCGGATCAAGTTCCCCATCAACGAACCGGCCCAGGGCAGGAAGAAGAGCCAGATCGAGGAGTATCTTGACTTCTATCGCGGACCCGGGGTGCAGCACATCGCCGTCGCCACCGACGATATCATCCGCACCGTCACCCAGCTCACCGCCCGGGGCGTGGAGTTTCTCCGGGTGCCCGAGGTCTACTACAGCACCGTGCTCGACCGGGTGGGCAAGATCGATGAGGACCTGGCGCCGCTTCGGAAACTGGGCATCCTGGTCGACCGGGATGATGAGGGGTATCTGCTGCAGATCTTTACCCGGCCCGTCCAGGACCGGCCGACCCTGTTCTACGAAATCATTCAGCGGAAGGGCGCCAGGAGCTTCGGCAAGGGGAATTTCAAGGCCCTCTTCGAAGCGATTGAACGGGAACAGGCCCTCCGCGGCAACCTCTGATCGGATCGCGGCATGCCATTCTACCATACCCTCGGCCAGATTCCCCGGAAGCGCCACATTGTCTTCCGCAGCCCCTCGGGCGCCCTCTACCACGAGCAGCTGGTGGGCAACGAGGGCTTTACCGGGCCCTCGTCCCTGCTGTATCACATCCGGCCCCCGACCACCATCAAGGGTGCCCGTCGCCTGCGGGACATCGTCTACCAGGCCGATCCTGACCGGACCCTGCGCCACCGCCACTTTCTGACGGCCCAGCTGCCGGAGGGCGGCAGCCCCACCATGGATCGGGTCCCGCTGCTCTTCAACGCCGACGTGGCGATGCTGTTTGCCCGTCCCGACCGGGATGACCCCCACTGGTACCGCAATTCCATGGGCGATGAAGTGGTGTACGTGAGCCAGGGGGGTGGAATCCTGGAAACCCAGTTCGGGGACCTCCCGTACCGGGAGGGTGACTACCTGGTGATCCACCGGCACGTCCTCCACCGATACCGGCTGAACCCCGAACCGCACCGGCTGCTCATCATGGAAAGCCGGGGCTACATCCGGCCGCCGAGTCGGTACCGCAATGAGTATGGCCAGCTGGTGGAGGGGGCGCCGTACTGCGAACGCGACATTCGCCGTCCGACCGTGCTGACCACCAGGGACGAGGTGGGAGATTTTCCGATCGTCGTCAAGCAGTATGATGGCCTCACCGAGTTGATCCTCGACCATCATCCCTGCGACGTGGTCGGGTGGGACGGGTACTTCTATCCCTGGGCGTTCAACATCCACGACTTCGAGCCCATCGTGGGCAGGATCCATCAACCGCCCCCGGTCCACCAGACGTTTCAGGGCGACGGATTCGTGATCTGCTCCTTCTGTCCCCGACCCTTCGACTTCGATCCCCAGGCCGTGCCGGCGCCGTACAATCACAGCAACGTCGACTCGGATGAGGTGCTGTACTACGCCAGCAGCGAGTTCATGAGCCGGAAGGGCATCGAGTACGGCAGCATCACCCTGCATCCCGACGGCATCCCGCACGGCCCGCATCCGGGTCGAGCCGAGGCCAGCATCGGGGCCAAGTCGACCGAAGAGCTCGCGGTGATGATGGACACCTTCCGGCCGCTCCACGTCGCGCGGGAGTCACTCGGGGTGGAGGATCCAGGCTACTTCCGGTCCTGGCTCGACCAGACTGGCGGCGGGTTCGTGCCCCCCACGTCCTGACCGCTATCACGCTCCAAGTCGTTGACCTGTCGGCAGTTGAGGGCTTCACAATCGCTATCTGGAGAAGGGGGGATTGGCCCGACGCCGGGTCCCTGGGGCCGGCGGTCCGCGGGCGGGCCGAGTCCGGTGGTCCGGGCTTGCGTGCGGGGCCGAAGGTGGCTAGTTTCACGCCCCCTGCCGAGAGGTGGTGGGCGAGTCGCAAGTGGTTGTGCCGGGGAGGTTTGGGGTGTTTGGAGGGGTTGACGGCACCGGCCGCATCATGTAGTATTACAGGCTGCCCAACGGAACGGGCGGTTTGTTGTCCGCTGGACGCTCTTTGACAAATGATGGAAAGGGAAATGGATGGAGTGCGGACCCTATGAGGTCGAGCGGTGCGAGCCGAACGATCTCGGGTAACAAGTAAAACTCGCATATCATCCGGACAACCAAATGAAGTTGAAGGATCCGGTTGTTCGATTTGAGTCATCACGAATTCTCTTTGGAGAGTTTGATCCTGGCTCAGGACGAACGCTGGCGGCGTGCCTAACACATGC
>CAYINH010000349.1:0-3091 GCA_964364615.1 uncultured Gemmatimonadaceae bacterium | reverse complement strand
GGAAGGCGGCCGGACCGTCGGCGCCGGTGTGGTCACCAAGATTCTGGCCTGAGGACTATGCTGACATGAGTGACAAGATCCGGATTCGCCTCAAGGCCTTCGACCACACGCTGCTGGATACCGCAGCGGCGGACATCGTCCGCACCGTGGAGAAGACCGGCGCGCAGGTTTCCGGCCCGATTCCGCTGCCCTGCAAGATCGAGCGGTGGACCGTGCTGCGGAGCCCCCACGTGGATAAGAAGAGCCGGGAACAGTTCGAGCTGCGGACCCACAAGCGGCTGCTCGACATCTCCGACTCCCGTCCCCAGACCATGGACGCCCTGACGAAGCTGGATCTTCCGGCTGGGGTGGACGTGGAGATCAAGGTCGGGTAACGGATGAGCACAGGACTGATCGGACGGAAGCTCGGGATGACCCGGCTCTTCGGCGAGGATGGCGAGTCGGTGCCGGTCACGGTCATCGAAGCCGGCCCCTGCCAGGTGCTCCAGGTCCGGGATGGCCGGACCCAGCTGGGGTTTGGCACCAAGCGCCCCAGCCGGGCGCCCAAGGCGGAGCTGGGCCATGCCAAGCTGGCCGGGTTCGATGCCGCGCCGCAGGTGGTGCGGACCTTCCCCGCCGGGGACGCGGTGCGGCAGGCAGGGGAGACGGTCACCGTCGCGCTGTTCCAGGCGGGGGACACCATCAAGGTGACCGGCCGGACCAAGGGGCGCGGGTTCCAGGGCGTGGTGCACCGGTACGGCATTGGCGGCGGTCCCGCCTCCCACGGCAACACCCGCCATCGGAAGCCGGGGTCGATCGGACCCGGCACTAATCCGTCGCGGGTCATCAAGGGCAAGCGGATGCCGGGACACATGGGTGATACCCGGAAGACCGAACTCGGGCTGCGGATCGTCCGGGTCGACGCCGAACGGAACCTGCTGTTTGTCCGGGGCGCGGTCCCGGGGTCGAAGAACGGCATTGTCATGATCGCCAAGCAGGCGGGACGGAGCCGGTATGCTTGAGGCCGCTCTCTTTTCGAATGCCGGTGCCAAGGCCTCCGGGGCCTTTGCGCTGCCGGCCGACTATTTCGACGGTACGGTCAACGAGCCGGTGCTGCATCAGGCCGTGAAGACCTATCTCGCCAACCAGCGCCAGGGCACCGCGTCCACCAAGACCCGCGCCAGGGTGTCGGGTGGCAATCAGAAGCCGTGGCGTCAGAAGGGCACCGGTCGGGCCCGGGCCGGCACCACCCGGGCGCCCCATTGGCGGGGCGGTGGCGTCGTCTTCGGCCCGTCGCCCCGGGACTACCGGACCGCGATTCCGGTCAAGGTCCGGCGGCTGGCCCGGCGGTCGGCGCTCAACGCGCGGGCCCGGGAAGGCGCCTTCTGTGTGATCGAGGGGCTGGACTTCGCGGCGCCCAAGACCAGCGCGCTGGTGGGACTGCTGGAGAAGATGGGGCTGGCCGGTCGCAAGGTCCTGCTGCTGACCGAAGGGATCAAGCAGAACGTCTATCTGAGCGCCCGGAACGTGCCGGGGCTGGACGTCCTTCCCTGGGCTGACGCCAGTGCCTACGACGTGCTGTGGGCCGAGGTGGTGGTCGCGGAGCGGCCGGCGGTGGGTGGAGAAGTGACCGACGGCACGGTCGAGGTGCAGGTCAAGGCCCCGAAGGTCAAGGCGCCGAAGGCCAAGGCCAAGGCGCCGAAGCCGGCGGCGCCCAAGGCCAAGGCGGCCAAGAAGGCCGCCCCCAAGGCCAAGGTCGCCAAGAAGGCGCCGGCCAAGAAGGCGCCGGCCAAGAAGGCCGCCAAGAAGAAGAAGGGAAGCAAGTAATGCCGGAACTGCACGACACGATCGTTCGGCCGCTCATCACGGAGAAGAGCTCCGCGGCGTTCCAGAGTCGCAAGGAGTACACCTTCGTGGTGCATCCGAATGCCAGCAAGCCGCAGATCCGCCTGGCCCTGGAGACCCTGTTCGGGGTGACCCCGACGGCGATCCGGACCATGCAGATGCGCCGCAAGGAAGTCTCCCGGGGTCGGGTCCGCGGGACGACCGCCCGGTGGAAGAAGGCCGTGGTCACTCTGAAGGACGGGGATCAGATCCCCGTGTTCGAGGGCTGAGATGAGCATTCGCCAGTTTCGCCCGATGACGGCCGCCACCCGCTTCAAGTCGGGGTCAGGGTTTGACGAGATCACCCGCGACACGCCGGAGAAGTCGCTGCTGGAGCCACTCACCAAGTCGGGCGGCCGGAACAACCTTGGCCACCTCACCATGCGGCACCGGGGCGGCGGCCACAAGCGGATGTACCGCCGGATCGACTTCAAGCGGAACAAGTTCGGGATTCCGGCCAGGGTGTCGGAGATCGAATACGATCCGAACCGGAGCGCCCGGCTGGCGCTGCTGGTCTATGCCGATGGGGAGAAGCGCTATATGCTGCACCCCAAGGGGCTCAACCAGGGGGACACGGTGATCTCCGGGCCGGGCTCCGAAGCCCGGAACGGGAACGCCCTGCCCCTGTCCGAGGTACCGCTCGGCATGAACGTGCACAACATCGAGCTGAAGGTCGGCAAGGGCGGCCAGCTGGCCCGGTCGGCCGGGACCTATGCCCAGGTCATGGCGCGGGAAGGCAGCTACGTGACCGTCCGGCTCCGGTCCGGCGAGACCCGGCTGATTCTGGGCCGCTGCATGGCCACCATCGGGGAGGTCGGCAACTCGGAGCATGAGCTGCTGTCGGTCGGCAAGGCCGGGAAGACCCGGTGGCTCGGTCGGCGGCCCAAGGTCCGGGGCGTCGCGATGAACCCGGTCGATCACCCGCTCGGCGGTGGTGAAGGCAAGACCTCCGGGGGTCGGCCGCCGGTGTCCCCGTGGGGCAAGCCGGAAGGCGTCAAGACCCGTGGTCGGAAAAAGAATTCCAACCGTCTCATCGTGCGCGGCCGCAAGCGCGGGAAGGCGACCAAGTAATGGCACGCAGCGTCAAGAAGGGCCCCTATGTGCAGCCGGCACTCCTCCTCAAGGTGGAGCGGCTCAACGCCAAGAATGACAAGCGGGTGGGCAAGACCTGGAGTCGGGCGAGCACCATCCTGCGGATGGCAGCCTGGGCGGCGGGCAAGACGGACAC
>CAYINH010000348.1:0-3098 GCA_964364615.1 uncultured Gemmatimonadaceae bacterium | reverse complement strand
CAACCAGGCGAGCGTAGCAGGGACTGCCAGCCGCCGAAGCCAGATCCCTCGACCCGCTCAGCCAAGGAACCACCCGAAACCAGACCAGTTGACTTCGGGATTTGTTCGGGTAGATTAACCGAACAGACACCGAAGTGAGCACCGCATGCCTGCCTCCCCAGTCGTCCCCAGCCGCGCCGCCAAGGGCTCGCCAGCCAACCCCACCTCCACGCTCACCCTCCGGGTCTGTCCGGAATGTGCCGGTCCGCTGGCCCGTGGCTCCGGTTGTATCACCTGCCTCCAATGCGGCTGGGGGCGCTGCGGGTAATGCGGGCCATTCAACTCCCGCTCCTCCCCGAACCCGAATCGGTCCTCGACCGCCGGGACCGGGGCACCTCGTTCCACCGGCTGGCCAGCCGATCGGTGCTCAACCCGCCGGCCAGCACCAGGATGGGATTCTGGTCGATCAATCCCTATGTCGGCTGCGAGTTCGGCTGCAGCTACTGCTATGCCCGGGATACCCATCGCTGGGTGGTGGAGCGGGCGGCAGCCCGGATCGAGGTCGAAGCGGTGGTCGCTCCCCCCGAGCTGGCCGAACTGACCGAGCTGGCGCCGCTCGACGCCTTCGAGCGGAAGATCTTCGTCAAGACCAGGGCGGCCGAGGTCCTCCGTCGCACCCTCGACCCGGCCCGGATCGGCGCGGTGCCCATCGTCATCGGGAGCGCCACCGATCCCTATCAGCCCGCCGAGCGGCAGTTCCGGCTCACCCGCCAGCTGCTCGAAGCGCTGCTCCCCCATCAGGGGCTCACCATCGGGATCATCACCAAGTCGGCGCTGGTGGTGCGCGATCTCGCACTGCTCCAGCAACTCGCGGCCCGGCACCGGCTCCGGATCAACTTCTCACTCGCCTCGATGGACCCGGCCCTGATCCGCAAGCTGGAGCCTCGCACCCCGCTCCCGATGGTGCGGCTCCAGGCCCTCGCCCGTCTGACCGACGCGGGGCTCGAGGCGGGGCTCCTGCTCGCACCGATCCTGCCCGGGATCACCGATGGCTGGGCCAGTCTGGCTCGGGTCATGGAGGCGGCCCGGGCGGCGGGGGCGCATTTCGTGAGCGGGATCCCGCTCCGGCTGGGGCCGTCGGCCCGGGAGCGATTCCTCGAAGTGCTCCGCCGGGAATTTCCCCAACTGGCCCCCCGATATCAGGAACACTTCGAGGGCCGGACCAACGCCAGCCGGTCCTATCGGCACGCCCTGGCGCGCCGGATCCGGCTGCTCAAGGAGGTCCACGGCTTCCCGGTCGCGTCCGCCCCCGGCGGCTCGGGAGTCCGCCAACGCAACGAGGCCCCGTCACCGGGGCCCCGTCGTTCGGCCAGTCGTCCTGCCCGTCTCAACCGCCCAGCGAATCCGGCGGCTTGATGATGTGGCCCTCCGCGGGTGCCGTCAGCACCCGGTAGTAGCACCAGCCAGCCAGCGACCAGACAGATACCGTCGAGACGATCAGGGTGAACCATCCACCGGTAGTCATTGTGCCCCCCTCAATCCAGGTCCGCATCGAGCGGACGGTCGTCGTTGATGTCGATTCCGGCGGCCCGCCAGCGTTTCTCGCCGGCCCGTACCGCGAACAGCAGCCCGATCAGGGTGATCCCGATCAGCCCCATCGCCAGCATCGCGCTGGGCGAATCGCCCACCGCCCGGAGCGAGGCCGGCAGGTTCTGGATACTGAAGCCCACGAAGACCACGATCAGATAGATCGGGGCCACGTACTTCATCACGAACCGGATCACCCCCGGGATCTGCATCAGCGCCCCGGCGTGAAGCTCCTTCCAGCCGCGGTCCATCCCGAACATCCACCCGAAGGCGATGATCTCGACCCCGGCCATCACGAAGATCAGGAAGGTACCGACCCAGAAGTCGAGGGTGCTCCAGAAGACCCCGTTGCCGGTGTACCAGAGGACCATCGCCGAGCCGACCAGCGCGATCGCCACGACTCCGCGGGTCGCCTTCTGTCGATTGATGCCGTAGGCCTCCATCAGGAAGGCGACCGCCGGCTGATACATCGACAGCGAACTGGTAATGGCGGCCAGGAAGAGCATCAGGAACCAGACCGCTCCGATGACATTCCCCAGGGCGCCCATCTGGGCAAAGACCACCGGCAGAGTGGTAAAGCCCAACCCGAACGATCCGGTCTGCACCGCGGCGATCGTCCCGGTCAGGCCCAGGAAGATGAAGGAGGCCGTCAGGGTGATCATCCCGCCAAAGCCGACCTCGAACAGCTCGTTGGTGGCCGCGGCGGTCAGCCCCGAGAGTGCCACGTCGTCCTTGCGTTTCATGTAGGACGCGTAGTTCAGGATGATCCCGAACCCGACCGAGATACTGAAGAAGATCTGCCCGGCGGCATTGAGCCAGGTCTGGAAGTCCTTCAGCTTGCTGAAGTCGGGGTTCCACATGTACCCCAGCCCGTTGACCACATTCTGTTCGGGCGAGGCCGGATCGGGCGTGCCAAGGGTCAGCACCCGGATCAGCACGATCACCGCGCAGATCGCCATCAGCGGCATGGCGTAGGTCACGAACTTCTCGATCCCCTTCGACAGGCCCCGGAAGATCAGGGCCATGTTGGCGCCGAAGGTGGCGACCCAGCAGAACAGGGTAAACTGCGACGTCCCGGTAAACAGCGATCCGTCCGCTGTGGCCCCGGTGTAGCCGTTGTAGAACGCGGCCGAGGTGGCCGTCTGCTCGGCAATCGTCGCGGCCGGATCAATGCCGATCCCGCCGGTGAGATACTTGAGGAAGTACACCAGGGTCCACGACTCGATGAACACGTAGTAGAAGGCCACCGCCAGCGGGATCAGGACGCCCACCACCCCGAAGTACCGTCCCCAGGATCCGCGGGTGATGATCCCCATGATCCCCGGCGCCGAGTGGAGCCCCTTGGCCCCGCCATAGCGCCCCATCGCCCATTCGGTCCAGCCGATCGGGATGCCCAGCAGGAGCAGGGCGGAGAAATAGGGAATCAGGAAGGCGCCGCCGCCGTTCATGGCGGCCTGGCCGGGAAACCGGAGGAAGTTGCCGAGACCGACGGCGGACCCGGCAACAGCCAGGATCACACCGATACGAGATCC
>CAYINH010000347.1:0-3104 GCA_964364615.1 uncultured Gemmatimonadaceae bacterium | reverse complement strand
CCCCCCCCGCGGCCCCGGGGGGGGGCCCCCCCCCGCGCCCCCCCCCCCGCCGTGCTTTTCTCAACGTTCGGTCCCTCTCGGGAGTATGTTCCGTACCCAATGCCGGCCATGGCCGGCCTCAACCATCACTCATTGGATTCGGAGCCTCCCCGCATGGCCGCTCCCGCACTCCGGCGACTTGCCAGGGCCACCCTGGGCCTGGTCCTCGTCGCATCGACCGCCCACGCCCAATCCCGGCTCACCACCCCGCAGGAGGCGCTCGGCTTCCGACCCGGGGACGATTACCAGCTGGCCAGCTATACCCAGCTGACCGCCTGGTGGAAGCAGCTCGCGGCTCAATCCGACCGGATGAAGCTGATCTCGATCGGCCAGACCGCCGAGGGCCGTGACCAGTGGACGGCGATCATCACCAGCCCGGCCAATCACGCCAGGCTCGAGCGCTACCAGGAGATCTCGGCGCGCCTGAGCCGGGCCGAGGGACTGACCCCGGAGCAGGCCCGGGCCCTGGCCAAGGAGGGAAAGGCCGTGGTCTGGATCGACGGCGGGCTGCACGCCACCGAGGTGCTGGGCGCCACCCAGTTGATGGAGCACGTCTGGCAGATGGTGAGTCAGGACGATGAAGAGACCCTCCGGATTCTGGACGATGTGATCCAGTTGGTGACCCACGCCAATCCCGACGGGATGGAGCTGGTGAGCAGCTGGTACATGCGGAACCCGGACCCCACCAAGCGCTCCGCCAGCGGGATCCCGAGGCTCTATCAGAAATACGTCGGGCACGACAACAACCGGGACTTCTACCTGAACGCCATGCCCGAGTCCGCCAACATGAGCCGGATGATGTACCGGGAGTGGTATCCCCAGATCATGTACAATCACCACCAGACCGGTCCTGCCGGGGCAGTGCTCTTCGTGCCACCGTTCCGCGATCCGCACAACCACAATCTCGACCCGCTCCTGGTCAACGGGATCACCCTGGTCGGGGCGGCGATGCACACCCGGCTGGCCGCCGAAGGGAAGGCCGGGGCGGCGATGCGGAACGGGGCCAGCTACCAGACCTGGTGGAACGGCGGCCTCCGGACCGCGGCCTATTTCCACAACCAGATCGGGATTCTGACCGAGACGATCGGGAGCCCGACCCCGATGGAGATTCCGTTCGTGCCCTCGCGGCAGCTGAGCACCGGGGATCTCCCCTTCCCGGTCGAGCCCCAGCCCTGGCACTTCCGCCAGTCGGTCGAGTACTCGATCACCAACAACCGGGCGATCCTCGACCTGGCCTCCCGCTACCGGGAGACCCTGCTCTACAACATCTATCTGATGGGGCGGAACTCGATCGAGCGCGGCAGCAAGGACAGCTGGATCAACACCCCGCGGGAAATCGACGCCGTCACCGAGGCGGCGGCCCGGGCTCGGCGCGCCAGCGGCGCCCCGGCGGGCGGTGGCCAGGGCCCGGGTGGATTCGGCGGGGGCGGAGTGGATCGATCGCTCTACGACCAGATGCTCCGGAACCCGGCCGACAGGAGCCCGCGCGGGTATATCCTCCCGGCCGACCAGCCGGACTTCCCGAACGCCACGGCGTTCATCAATGCCCTGCTCAAGTCGGGGATCGAGGTGCACCGGGCCACGGCGGCATTCACCGTGGCAGGCAAGCAGTACCCGGCGGGGTCGTGGGTGGTCAAGTCGGCGCAGGCGTTCCGGCCCCACGTCCTCGACATGTTCGAGCCGCAGAACTACCCGAATGACCTCCCCTACCCCGGCGGGCCGCCCAGAGCGCCCTACGACAACGCGGGCTACACCCTGGCCCTCCAGATGGGGGTCGAGTTCGATCGGGTGCTCGACGGGTTCACCGGCCCGTTCGAGGAGGTCACCTCGATGCTGGTGACCGCCCCGAGCGTGGCACTGGGGGCCGGCAGGGGCTATCTGATCGGCCGGAGCGTCAACGATGGATTCCTGGCAGTCAACCGACTCCTTGCCGCCGGCCAGCGGGTGCGGGAGCTCTCGGCCCCGCTCACCTCAAGTGGCCGGACCTGGCCCACCGGAACCTGGTATGTGCCGGCCAGCGCCAGGTCGACCGAGATCCTTCGGGCCATGGCAAGCGGTCGGGGGTTACCGGTCGTCGCGACCGGGTCCGCTCCCTCGGGCGCCAAGCCGGCCAAACCGCTCAGGGTAGGACTCTGGGACCAGTATGGTGGGTCGATGCCGTCGGGCTGGACCCGGTGGATCCTGGAGCAGCACGAGTTCCCCTGCACGGTGGTCTACCCGCCGCGCCTGGACGCCGGCAACCTGCGGCAGGACTTTGACGTGCTGGTCTTCGTGGACGGCGCGATTCCGGGTGCGGCCGGAGACGCTGGCGCAGGCGGGGGCGGGTTCGGCCAGCCCCCTTTGCCCGAGTCGATCCCGGCCGAGTTCCGGGCCCAGTTGGGGCGGGTGACCGTCGACAGGACCGTGCCTCAGCTCAAGGCCTTCCTCGAGGCCGGTGGCTCGATCGTGACGATCGGCAGTTCCACCGCGCTGGGCACCCACCTGGGGCTCCCGGTCTCCAGCCAGCTGGTGGAACCCGGCACGAACAGCCCACTGCCCAGAAACAAGTTCTACATTCCGGCCTCGTTGCTCGAGGTGGCGGTCGACAACACCACGCCAGCCACCCTCGGCATGGCCGATCGGGCGATCGTTCTCTTCGACGAGAGCCCGGTCTTCAAGCTGGGCGCGGGCGCCGAGGCAGCGGGCATCAAGGTGCTGGCCCGATTCGACAGCCCGGAGCCTCTCCGGAGCGGGTGGGCCTGGGGCCAGGAGGTGTTGAACGGTGGCGTCGCCGCCGCCACGGCCCGGGTGGGTCAGGGGACCTTGTACCTCTACGGCCCCGAAGTCGCCTTCCGAGCCCAGCCGTCGGGAACCTTCCGACTGCTGTTCAACGCCCTGATCGGTCGCTGACGCCGCCTGACCCAACGAACCGGGGGGAGCACCCAGTCTGGCTGCTCCCCCCGGTTCGTCGTTCTGGCGACGCCTCGGCTGATCAGGGGGTCGCGGCCCTGCTACCGGCGTCCTTCACGTACCGGTCCATCCAGTCCACCATCTCGCGGAGGGTGTGCCCCACCGACTCGCGCGCC
>CAYINH010000346.1:0-3106 GCA_964364615.1 uncultured Gemmatimonadaceae bacterium | reverse complement strand
TCGGGATCCCTATATGGTGATCCGGGACGATGGCACCCTGGTGTGGATGATGGATGGGTATACCAGTACGGACCGGTATCCCTACGCCGCCAGCACCGCCGACGGCACCAGCTACATGCGGAACAGTGTCAAGCTGGTGGTGGATGCGTATCACGGCTCCCTCACGGCCTACGTCAGCGCGCCCCACGATCCGCTGATTCAGACCTGGGAGCGGATCTTCCCGGGGGTCCTGCAGCCGTTCGACAGCCTGCCGGCCGATCTCCGGGCCCACCTCCGGTACCCCGACGACCTCTACCGGATTCAGGCCACCCTCTACACCACCTACCACATGGACTCGCCGACCGACTTCTATCATCGGGAGGACCAGTGGCAGATCCCGGCCGTGACCCAGCCTGACGGGGCGGTGCCGTTCATGCGCCACCTGATCATGCGGCTGCCGGAGGAGCCCGCGGCCGAGTTCATCTACATGGTGCCGTTCACGCCGAGGGGGAAGGACAACCTGGCGGCCTGGATGGTGGCCCGGAACGATGGCGCGGAGTACGGCAGGCTCCGGGTCTACCAGCTCCCGCGGCAGAGTCTGGTGTATGGCCCGGTGCAGATCGAGAACCGGATCAACCAGGACACCGAGATCTCGCGTCAGGTGTCGCTCTGGGACCAGCGCGGCTCGCGGGTGATCCGGGGGGACCTGCTGGTCATCCCGATCGAGGAATCGCTGCTCTATGTCCAGCCGCTGTATCTCCAGTCGGAGGGCGGTCGGATCCCGGAACTGAAGCGGGTGGTGGTGGCCTATCAGAACCAGGTGGTGATGGGGGAGACGCTCGACGGGGCGCTGTCGCAGATGTTTGGCGGGAGTGCCACCGCGGCGCCGCGGGCTTCCACAACCTCTGTCGCCGCCGCCGGGCCAGCGGCGGCCAGTGACGCAGCGGTCAGTGCCCTGATCGCCGAGGCTCGGCGGCACTACGAGGCGGCGATCCAGGCCCAGCGGGACGGAGACTGGGCCAGGTATGGTGAGGAGATCCGGCAGCTGGGCGTGGTGCTCCAGCGGCTGGGGAGCGGGGGGTCCTGAGGTATCAGGCCGAGGTCCAGGTAGTTCATGTTCACTTCCTCACCCGCCATCATCGTCCTGACATCCATAAGAGGAACAGGAACTGCGAGACCATGAGGAACGACAGCACCCCGGTGCTTCGCTCCCGGCCCGGAGTGGGTAGGTTTCTCTACTATGCCCAGTCCACAATCTGCCGCCACTCCGGACACCATCCCGGCCCTGCCGGAACGGATCGCCGGCCTGACCGAACTCGCCCGCAACCTCTCCTGGAGCTGGCACCGGGAGGCCCGGGCTCTGTTCCGACGGATCGATGAACTGCTCTGGCACCAGACCAGGCACAACCCCATTCGCCTGCTCCAGGAAGCCGAACCCGCCCGCCTGGCCCGCCTGGCGACGGACCCCGGCTTCCTTGCGGCCTATGACGCCACCCGCGTCTGGCTCCGCCAGGAGCAGTCGGCCGAGGGCACCTGGTTCGAACACACCGCCCCGGGCCTCCGGTCCAGCCCGGTGGCGTATTTCTGTGCCGAGTTCGGGCTTCACAACTCGGTACCGATCTATTCGGGAGGGCTCGGCGTACTGGCGGGCGACCACTGCAAGGCCGCCTCCGACCTCGGGGTGCCGCTGGTCGGACTGGGGCTCTTCTATCGGGAAGGCTACTTCGACCAGCGGATCCGACCGGACGGCTGGCAGGAGGACACCGAGGAAAGTTTCGATCCCTCGATCACCCCCCTGGTGCAGCTCAGTGGCCCGGACGGCGCCCTCCACCTGGCGGAGGTGAAGACGTTCGGACGGACGGTCCGGGTCGGAGTCTGGACGATGCAGGCGGGCCGGATTCCCATCCTGCTGCTGGATACCGACCTCGAGTCCAACCACCCCGACGACCGCCGCCTGGTGTCGAAGCTCTACGGAGGGGGCGAGGACCTCCGCCTCCGGCAGGAGTGGATCCTGGGTGCCGGCGGAGTGCGGGTCCTCCGCGCGCTGGGCTACACCCCGGGCGCCTGGCATGCCAACGAGGGACACGCCGGGTTCATGCTGCTCGAGCGAGTCCTGGAATACACCCGCGCGGGCGTCGACTTCGACGAGGCGGTCAGCCGGGTCCGTGCCTCATCGGTGTTCACCACCCACACGCCGGTTCTCGCGGGTCATGACACCTTCGACCAGGAACAGGTCACCGAGTGCACCGGCCCGGTCTGGACCGAGATGGGCGTCAGCCGGGAGCGGTTCCTTGCCCAGGCGGCCCATCCGACCCTCAACGGTGGCCGGTTCGACATGACCGTCCTGGGGATGCGACTGGCGGGCCGAGTCAACGGGGTGTCAGCCCGCCACGGCGAGGTCGCGCGCACCATGTGGAACGACCTGTGGCCCGAACGGGAACCGGCCCAGGTCCCGGTCGGCTCGATCACCAACGGCGTCCACCTGGCCACCTGGATGGCCAATCCGGTGATGGACCTGCTCGACCGCCACCTGGGAACCACCTGGAGCAACTGGCAAGCCGGCTCGGCCGCGTGGGACGGGGTCGAGCAACTCGATCTGACCGAACTCTGGCAGGCGCACCGCCAGCTCAAGGAGCATCTCTGGCAGTACCTCCGGGAGGATGCCCGGCGACGGTTCGCGGATGACTGGAAGGTCGCGGCCCAGGTCGTGGCCGCGGGCACCCTGCTCGATCCGACGGTGCTGACCATCGGCTTCGCCCGGCGGTTTGCCACCTACAAGCGGGCCAACCTGATCTTCAGCGACCCGGAACGGCTCCACCGACTGCTGGTAGCCCACCGGCGCCCGGTCCAGATCATCATTGCCGGGAAGGCCCACCCCGCCGACCACCCAGGCAAGGAAGTCCTTCAGCAGGTCTACCGCTTCACCCACAACCCGTTCTACGAGGGGCGGGTCGCCTTTCTCGAGGACTACGGAATGCACCTCGCCCACCGCCTGGTCGAGGGGGTGGATCTGTGGCTCAACCTGCCCAGGGTCCCCCTTGAGGCGAGCGGCACCAGCGGGATGAAGGCCGCGTTGAACGGAGTCCCCCAGCTCTCCACCATGGACGGCTGGTGGGAGGAGGGCTAC
>CAYINH010000345.1:0-3116 GCA_964364615.1 uncultured Gemmatimonadaceae bacterium | reverse complement strand
ATCTGCTCCGCGATGCTGGCTTCGCAGGCCAGACCGATCGCCACCGCCTCGCCGTGGGAGAGCTGGTAGTTGAGCGCGGCTTCGATGGCATGCCCGATGGTGTGGCCCGCGTTGAGGATCGCCCGGCGGCCCTGCTCCCGCTCATCCTCCTCGACGACCGACGCCTTGATCCGCACATTCGCCCGGACGAGTTCGGTCAGGGCCTCGGCGTCCCGGCCCAGGAACTGGTCTCGCGCCGCGGTCAGCCGGTCAAACAGCCCTCGATCGGCGATGATGGCGTGCTTCACCGCCTCGGCCAGGCCGGTGCGGAGTTCGGCGTCGGGCAAGGAGGCCAGGCAGGCCGGATCGGCGACCACCGCGACTGGTTGGTGAAAGGCGCCGACCAGATTTTTCCCGTGGACGGTATCGATCCCGGTCTTCCCGCCGACCGAAGCGTCCACCATCGACAGCAGGGTGGTGGGCACCTGAAGGACAGGTATCCCGCGGAGGTAGGTGGCGGCCACGAACCCGGCCAGGTCCCCGGTGACGCCCCCGCCCAGGGCGATGACCACGCCATCCCGGCCCACCCCGAGCGCGAGGAGCTCGTCGGTGAGCCGAGCCCATTCGGCGCGTGACTTGGACGCCTCACCGGCTGGGAAAGTGAGCATCGGGGCATCGAGCGGGTTGCCGACCTTCTCCGCCACGTTGCTGTCGGTGATGACCAGCGGCTTGCGCCCCGGCGCGTGCAGTTCGGTCAGTGAGGCAAGGTCACCGAGGGCGCCGGGGTAGACGTAGATCGGGTACTCGCCGGCCCGATGGCGGACCAGCAGGGTCGGGGTGATCGTCACCAGATCTCGTCCGAGCGGCCTTCACAGACGTTGGCGTGCCGTGCCATGGCAAAGAGCAGGTCGGAGAGCCGGTTCAGGTAGACGATGAACTGGGCCGGGACTTCCTCATCCCTCGCCAGCCCAACCACCGCGCGCTCGGCTCGGCGGCAAACGGTGCGTGCCAGATGAAGTGCTGCCGCCTTGGGGGTCCCGCCGGGAAGCACGAAGGCGCGGAGCGGCGGCAGCTCGGTATCCATCTCGTCGATGGCGTTCTCCATCATGCTGATCCGCTCGTCGCCCAGGGTGGCCTTCTCCAGGGCCTGGCGGACCTTGTCGGGATCGGGCGTGGCCAGGTGACCCCCAATGGAGAAGAGGTCGCGCTGGATCCCCTCGAGCAGGTCATCGTGCAGCTCGGCTGGGGCGGTGGCGCGGGCCAGGCCGATGGTCGAGTTGAGTTCGTCCACCTCGCCGTAGGCGGCGACCCGGGGGTGGTCCTTGGGGACCCGGCCCCCTCCGAAGAGGCCGGTATCGCCTTCGTCGCCGGTACGGGTGTAGATCTTCATCGGGGAAAAGATACTCCTGTCCGGGCGCCGGACCGCAGCGGCAGGTCACGGGATACCCTCCGCGGTCTATCTCCCGATGATGGCCAGCGCCGAGTCAATCGCCGCCACCATTGCCCGGCCGCCGATCGCATGGTGGTTGGCCTGGATCGAAAAGACCAGCATCCCGCCCTTCCGCCGCTGGAGGTACCCCGACAGGGTGTTTCCCGAAGTCAGGGTGCCGGTCTTGGCCATCACCCGCCCCTCCAATCCGGTTCCCACAAACCTGCTCCGCAGGGTCCCGGTTTCCCCGGCCACCGGCAGTCCGGCCGCGAAGACCGGATAGGACGGATGCCGCCGCATCCAGGTCAGCAGCCGGACGAAGGTTTCGGGAGTGACCAGGTCCACGGTGCTGAGCCCGGAACCGTCCCGCAGCGAGAACTGGGTCGAGTCGACGCCGACCGAATCGATCAGAAAGCGGCGGGTGACCCGGAGCCCCTCGTCCCACGACCCCGACGCACCGAACTGTCGACCCAGCTGCTTGAGCAGCATCTCGGCGAACCAGTTCTGGCTGGTACTCAGGATCGGCACCAGCCAGTCGGACACCGGACGGGAGGAGACCGCCCCGAGCGGGGCGCTGCTCCGCGCCGCCTGATAGAGGAGCGAATCGGTGGTGGATCGGGTGGCGCCCTGCACCGCGATCCCCGCTTCGCTCAAAAGCTGACGGAACACCCCGGCGGTGTAGCGGGCCGGATCCACGACCGCCAGGTACTCGCGGCGCGCTGCGGTTCCCTCCGGCACACCTCCGGTCAGCACCAACCGGTTGCCCTCCCAACGGGTGTTGAAGGTCCGAGCTTCCCCCAGTGCCACCGTGCGGGTCCGGTTCTCGATGGCATAGGCATCGACCACCGGCCAGGGCGTGATCCGCGCCGGCCCTCCCGAGGCACCCGGGTCCACCAGAATCTCGAGCGAGTTGTCGGTCAGTCCCAGGCCGGAGACCGGCGCCGCATACCACCAGGGGACGTCCCCCGTCTCCCAGGTCGGGTGGAGGATCTCCGGTTCAAACCAGCTGCCGTCACCCACCAGATCTCCGGCCACCGTACGGATCCCTCGGGCCCTCAGCTGGTCCACCAGCGTCCGGAGCCCACTGAACGGATCCTGGGTGCATGCCCCCACCGCCAGGGTGTCTCGCTGGTAGCAGCGGCGGCTCATCGTCGGGTCGCCTCTGCCGTAGAGCACCAGGTGCCCCACCAGCGTCCCATCCCGAATTGGCCCGGTACCGTAGAGCGAGGTCTCGACCTTCCAGTCGGGCGGCAGCAGCACGGCCGCTGCGGCCGCCACCACCAGCTTGGTGTTGCTGGCCGGGATGAACATCCGATTGCCGTTCCGCTGGTAGAGAATCCGTCCGGTGGAATCCGCCACCGCGATCCCCCAGAGATGGCGGTTGAGTGGTGGGGAGTCGAGGAACCGATCGAGTGGTTTCCGCCACGACTGGCCCGCCGCAGAGGCCGGGACCAGGACCAGCAGGAGGCCGAGCAGTGAGCGGGACCGGATTGGCGCCATCGGGACTCCGCCTGGCGCCTGAGGCACCGGCTGGAAGGATTCTGGACAGCGGGGTCCGCAGCTGCCCCGGGGAATATGGCGTAAGGCCGCGATACTACTAGATTTACAAAGTGTCGCCAATCGGTGTCTCGGTGGTCCGTCCGGCCTGTTTCTGGCTGTTGGCCCTTCTCGCTGGAGGGGCGGTGGCCACCGCCTCGGCGCAGGAACC
>CAYINH010000344.1:0-3121 GCA_964364615.1 uncultured Gemmatimonadaceae bacterium | reverse complement strand
CGCTGGAGCCGTTGGAGACCCGCGTCATCCGGATCAACTACGCCCGGGCCGCGGAACTGGCCAACTCGGTCAAGGGGATCATGACCAAGAACCGGGGCGAGATCACCACCGATACCGCCTCGAACAGCCTGATTCTGACCGACACCCGGACCCGGATCGCGTCGGTGGAGGAGTTCACCCGCGGTCTCGACATCCGGACCCCGCAGGTGTCGATCCAGGCCAAGATCATCTTCGTCGATCGCACCGACATCGAACAGCTCGGGCTCCAGTATGACCTGGGATCACCGACCCAGTTCTTCAACCAGCTGGTCCAGCGGGCGGATCCCAACGGTGAACCGGGCGAGACCTACCCCAAGACCACCAACATCGTGAATCTGGGTGGTGGGGTCCTCTCCGGGATCGGTAACGCCGAATCGGATATCACCGGCTCGGCGCTCGACCTGGTCTTTTCCACCGCGCTGGGGGGCTTCACCCTCACCACCTTCCTGAGCGCGCTTGAGCGGGTGGAGTTGTCGGACATTCAGGCGGAGCCGGTCATCACGACGCTCGACAACAAGGAAGCCGACATTCTGGTCGGTGAAGAGGTGCCGGTCCGGATCATCGACTACAGTTCCGGCGGTGCTACTGGAGGCGCGCCCAGGGCCACGGTGCAGTTCAAGGAAACCGGCATCCGGCTCACCGTGACGCCGCACGTGACCAACAACCGCCAGATCCTGATGCGACTCCGGACCGAACGCAGTGCGGTCAAGCCACTGGCCGCCGGAGACCTCGGCTTCTCGATCGACAAGCAGCAGACCACCAACCAGCTGCTGGTCGAGGATGGCCAAACCGCCGTGATCGGCGGCTTGACGGTCACCACGGTCAACCGGGCCCGGAACGGGATTCCGCTGCTGTCGAGCCTTCCCCTGATCGGTGGGCTGTTCAGCTTTACCGACAACCGGGAGAACCGGAAGGACCTGATCATCCTGGTCACCCCCCGGATCGTGGACGACGGGGCGCCCAACCCCTGAGCGCCGCCTGACGCCCGACGCAATTCTCAACGAGCCCGGTCCCCGACCGGGCTCGTTACTTTATGGGGACCTCTCACCAGGACAGGCTCACGGTGCGGCTTCGGTTCACGACGGCGGGGGAGTCCCATGGGAAGGGCCTGATCGCGGTGGTCGAAGGACTGCCGGCCGGGCTCCGGCTTTCGGCCGAGCTGGTCAACCGGGAGTTGCGCCGCCGGATGCAGGGCTATGGCCGTGGCGCCCGGATGCAGATCGAGAGTGACGCGATCGAGTGGCTCTCGGGGGTCCGGGCGGGGGAGACCATCGGGTCGCCCATCTCCCTGCTGATTGCCAATCGCGATTGGGCCAACTGGGAGGACGTGATGGCCCCGGAGGGCGATGGGGAGATCCGGCGTCGCCGGGTCACCCGCCCTCGCCCCGGGCACGCCGACCTGGTGGGCGTCCTCAAGTACGACCGGGTCGATGCCCGGGACATCCTCGAGCGAGCCTCCGCCCGGGAGACGGCCGCCCGGGTGGCGGTCGGTGCGATCGCCCGCTGTCTGCTGGCCGAATTCGGCATTGAGATCGGGAGCCACCTGGTCTCGCTCGGCGGGATCCCGGCCACCCGGCCCGATCCCCTGCCGACTCCCCTCAACGCCGCCGCCGATGCCTCTCCCCTCCGGGTGCTCGACCCGGCCGCCGAGGCGTTGATGATGGCCCGGATCGATCAGGCCAAGCAGGCCGGCGATACCCTGGGCGGCGAAATCGAGGTGGTAGCCCGCGGGGTACCTCTCGGGCTCGGGAGCCATGTCAGCTGGGACCGCAAGCTCGACGGCCGACTGGCCGGTCTCCTGATGTCGATCCCCGCGATCAAGGGGGTCGAGATCGGGCTCGGGTTCGAGGCGGCCCGGCGGCCGGGCTCGGCGGTCCACGATCCGATCGCCCCCGAGGCCACCCGCACCGCGCGAGCCGGCTTCCGCCGGCTCAGCAACAATGCCGGTGGCCTCGAGGGCGGGATGACGACCGGCGAGCCGCTGGTGGTCCGGGTCGCGATGAAGCCGATCTCCACCCTGATGAGCCCGCTCCGCACCGTCGATCTCACCACCGGACAGGACGCCGCCGCGCAGAGCGAGCGGTCGGATGTGACCGCGGTCCCGGCCGCCGGGGTCATCGCCGAGGCGCTGGTCGCGATCGTCCTGGCCGACGCGATGCTGGAGAAGTTTGCCGGAGACTCGCTCGCCGAGATGACCCGCAACTGCCACGCCTTCCTGGCAGCGGCCGGCCGGCGCTGGGAGGCTCTGGACCAGTCGTGAGCGGGTCGCACCGGCATCTGATTCTGATCGGCCCGCCCGGGGCGGGAAAATCGGTGGTCGGGCGCCTGGTCGCCTCCGATCTCGGGGCCCGGCTGACCGATCTCGACGCGGCCATCCAGCGGAACGCCGGTCTCTCCATCGCCCGGATCTTTGCCGAGCAGGGGGAGGAGGCGTTCCGCACCCTCGAGCGCGAGGCGATGACCAGGGCGCTGGACGCTCCCCCCCAGGTCATCGTGCCCGGTGGTGGCTGGGCCGCTCAGCCCGGCAACCTGGAGAGCGCCGCTGGAGCGCTGGTGGTGCACCTGCAGACCTCGCCCGAGGCCGCCGGCGACCGACTGATCCGCTCCCGGATCCGGCGCCCCCTGCTGGGCGACCACCCCATGGAGGCCGTGCGCCGGCTGCTGGAGACCCGGCTCTCGTTCTATCAGCGGGCCGAGTGTGAAGTGGCAACCGACGGCCGGACCCCGGCTGCGGTCGCAGTGGAAGTGGCCCGCCTCGCTCGACAACTCGCGGGCTGGTCCTGATCCTTGGGCCGACCCTGCCGGGTCGGTATCATCCCTGAATGAGCGAGCGCGTTGTCACGGTGGTGGGCGGTGGTCTGGCCGGATCGGAAGCCGCCTGGGCCCTGGCCTCCCGCGGGTTCCGGGTCCGGCTGCACGAGATGCGACCGGTGCGGGGTACCCCGGCCCACCAGACCGACCGCCTGGCCGAGCTGGTCTGCAGCAACAGCTTCAAGTCGATCGAAGTCAGCAATGCCCACGGCCTCCTCAAGCGCGAGCTTCGACAACTGGGCGGCCTCCTGCTGCCCTGTGCCGATGAGGC
>CAYINH010000343.1:0-3127 GCA_964364615.1 uncultured Gemmatimonadaceae bacterium | reverse complement strand
TCACCGACAAGGATGCACCCGATTCTCACTTTTCTACAGCTATAGGGACATTACCGCCCAACCCTGCCAATGTGGTAGATCACGCCGGGGCCCAGGCCCCATGTGAACGCGCTACCGCTCCCTTCCCGGCTGGACCATCCGAGATGGGCATTCACTGTGACCGCCAGGCCGCGAACAACGAAGAGGCCAACTTGAGGAAACAGCTCAAATACAAATGCTCGTCGGTCGTTCCCTATGTCCCGAAACCCAACGATCCGGGCGTTGCCCCCGACAATCAATGAGCCACGATCGATGGGATCTTGGGCCGCCCCCTCACTCGCTATCACCAGGCACAGACCACAGACGAGAAGCTTCCACGGTGCCATCAAGGTACTCCTCCATAGCTCAGGGAGCAGGCGCACTCGGGACATTCCGTCCCGGCGCTGCGACGATGAAGATACTCCCTGAATCCGCTCACCGCCCGGCGGGAGTCACAATCCGCCCTTCTCATGGACTCACCCTGGCCCTCTGCAGGTGGAAACAGTGCCCAAGGATGCCCACCGCCCCGCCGGCGGGGGGCGCTGACTTGTGCGCCTAGCAGATGATCTCGCCGTTCGGACAGGGAGTAATCTCAATGTACTTGGTAAGGTCGTAGACGTGTCCATCGTTGGCCCGCACCACTACCCGTACGGTATGGGAGCCGACCGCACTGAACAAATGGTCTATCGTTGACTGACTGGACGGCGAGCCTTGATGCGCTCCGTCGATCCACCATTCATACGTGATCGGGCGGAATTCACCGCTCGCGTCCGCTGCCACATTTACTGCCTCAGTATTCGACCCAACATCGGGACCAATGACCGTGGCCTGCGAATGGAACTTGTACGCCAAGAAGGCCTCGGCCCTAGCCGTATCAGGGTAGACTCCGGTGTAGGTTGAGAGCGGAACCCGGACGCGCGCGTAATCGATCCCCTGCGTCGGGCCAGTAACATGCGCTGCATAATAGCTGCCGATCAACTGGGAAACGTTGCCATTGAACCCCCAGCTCTTATCCTTGTGCACAATATCCGGCGGGATTGGGTCGGTGTTGGTGTCGAAGAACGACACGATAGCTCTGGGGATGGACTGAAGTTTCGACAAATCGTTCGCGAAAACGTTAATCGTGTACCCCGTCAGCTGGTCGTTGACAAGTATGGTCACTTTGCAGTACGGGTCCGCGACCTCTGATTCCCCTAGTCCAGAACTACGCCACTTCGCCCGGTCTGCCACGATACACTGGCTCTTAGGATCATTCACCTCGATGTTGAACCCGCAGGCTGCCATCGTGAGGACAACCATGAACACGGCAACTGAGTAGCGCATTACTGGCCTCCACTGACAGGAGTGACCTTCTCAATATCCAACACGGCGCCCAGCCGCACGTTGAGGTTGGAAGCGGTTCCGGCACCGGTGAAATCCACGAAAGGGAGTACGCGCCGGCCGCCCGGCAACTCGTGATAAAGTCCGATCGGACCTCGACACATCGAATTGGCCGGAACCTCTCCGGAGGTTACAAGGATCACGGCTGTCTGGCGGGCCTTGTTCGAGACGGCTCCACGAAGGGTTACGGGCCTGTCGAGCCCCACCACCCAGTGGGCACCCTGAGGGAACGCGGCTATTGGATTCGGGGCAACAAGCACAGGGACTGTCGAGACCAGCGCCCCCGCTTGTCGGGCTGCAAGGAGTGCTGCAGCCTCGGGCGAGGCGGGCACCGCCGCGGAACCTGTCAAGGAGTTTGAGACACGAGGGGGACCGAGTTTACTGAGCCTTCGTCCTCGAGCGGCTTGAGGAGCTTGGGGGGATTGATCCACACGGCCGTCGGTATGGCCGGGGGCACCGGGGCGTGTCGTACGAAGCGCTCCGGCGTGGCCGCGTAGGCGGCCGCGAGCACGCCGGCGCGGTGGACTTGGCGGGCGGCCGCGAGGCCGTGGTGCACATCGTGGGGCGTGTGCCACCCGAGGCTGGCGTGCCGGTGTTCGGTGTTGTACCAGGGAACGAAATCCGCGCAGTGCGCCCGCCCGTGCTCGAACGACCCGAAGCGATCGGGGAAGCTCGGATGGTACTTGAGCGTCTTGAACTGGGCTTCGGAAAACGGGTTGTCGTTGGCGACGTGCGGGCGCGAATGGCTCTTGGTGACGCCGAGATCGGCCAAGAGGAACGCCACGGGCTTGGAGATCATGGCGGCGCCCCGATCGGCATGCACGGTCAGTTGCCCCGGGGGGATCGCTTCGCGGGCCACGGTCGCCGCAATCAGGCGCTGGGCGAGGCTGGCCGCTTCGCGATGCGCGAGGAGCCAGCCGACCACATAGCGGCTGAACACGTCGAGCAGGACGTAGAGGTAGTACCAAGTCCAGGTCGCTGGGCCGCGCAGCTTGGTGATATCCCAGCTCCAGAGCTGATTCGGTGCGGTGGCAAGGAGCTCCGGCGCCGCGTACCGCCGATGCCGGAGCTGATTCCGGCGCTCGCGCACCTCGCCCGCGTCCGCCAGGAGCCGGTACATCGTCCGCTCGGAGCAGTGGTAGGTCCCTTCGTCGAGCAGCGCCGCATAGACCTGGCCCGGGGCCCGATCGGCGAATCGCGGCTCATGCAGGACGGCCAGGACGCGGTGCTGTTCGCTCGGCGTCAGGGCCCGGGCCGGCCGCGGGCGGCGCGGGACGCGCTCCCCGCGCGGATGGCGATGGCGATAATACGTCGCGCGAGGACACGGCAAGGCCGCACACAGGGCCCGAATCCCCAGCGCGGGCCCCCGGGCGGTGATCGTGGCGATCACGACGGCGCGCTCGGCGGCAGGGGGGCGCCCAGTAGCTCGGCCACTTTTTTTTGAACCTCGACGATCGCCTCGGCCCGCTCGGCCCGTTTGACGGCCGCCGCCAGCTGGCGCGTCAGTGCCGCCAACCGCGGCCCCATCGGATCGGGCGGCCGGCGCGGCGGGCCTCGACGTCGGGCCGGCCCCGCGAGGTCGCCCCGCCGCTGGGCCGCGCGCCAAGCCGCCAAGTGGGAGCTGTATAACCCCTCCCGCCGGAGCAGCGCGCCCAACTCCCCGGGCTTGGTGCACCGGGCCGCCTCCTGCAACACCTGCAGCTTGTACGCGGCGGTGAACCGGCGGCGC
>CAYINH010000342.1:0-3132 GCA_964364615.1 uncultured Gemmatimonadaceae bacterium | reverse complement strand
GCAGGCGTTGGCGGAGGCGGGCGGTACCTCACAGCCCGCCATCGCGGCGTACGAGGCGGGGCGTAAGAGCCCGACGGTCGAGACCCTTCAGCGGCTGGCGGGAGCGGTCGGGCTCCAGGCCACAATCCACTACACCACGCCGCTCACGCGGGAAGACCGCCGGTCGGTGGCCCTGCACCGGGCCATCGCCAGTCTGCTTGCCGAAGATCCGGATGCTGTCCTTGCTCAGGCCCGGGAGAATCTGGCCCGCATGGTAGCCCGCGCCGGCCAGACTCCGGTACTGCGAGAATGGGCCCTCATCCTCGATCGACCCCTGCCAGCGCTCCTGCCTGTGCTTACCGATGAGGGAGAGTGGTCACGCGAGCTCCGGCACCAGACGCCATTCGCCGGTGTCCTGGGGGCGGCCGAGCGGGCTGCGGTCTACCAGGCCTTTGAGGACGAGGAGAGGGGCGGGTCGTGAAGCGCGTTGAGTTCGAACACGCCATTCGCGCGGCGGGGTCGGTGTTGAATGCGAACGAGGTCCTGGTAATCGGGAGTCAGGCCCCGCATGCCAGCGTGACCGGCGCCCTCCCCCGGGAGGCTTCGCGCTCGGTGGAAGTTGACATTGCCGCATTGCCCGATGACCCGGATGGAACCAAGGCAGACCTGATCGATGGCTCGATTGGCGAGGCCTCGATGTTCCACTCGACCTTCGGCTACTATGCCCAGGGGGTCGTCCAGTCCACCGCTATCCTCCCCACCGGATGGCGCAAGCGGACGGTGCGCTTCCAGACCCCCGGCACCGGCGGGGTCGTCGCCTGGTGCCTCGAGCCACACGACCTGTGGATCTCGAAGGCCATCGCCGGGCGCCCCAAGGACGCCGAGTTCTGCCGTGCCCTGCTCAAGCGTGGCCTGGTGGAGGCCGCAACCCTTCGCGCGCGACCGGGCAAAGTCACCGGCCTCGATGGCGCGTTCGTGCCGCGGTGAAGGAGAAGATCCCATCATGAGTACCGCTACCGGACGCCTCTCCACGGCCCTGGCCGACCGGTACCGGATCGAACGCCGGTTGGGCGAAGGCGGGATGGCCACGGTCTACCTGGCCGAAGATCTCAAGCACAAACGGAAGGTGGCACTCAAGGTCCTCAAGCCGGAGCTGGCGGCCGTGCTCGGTGCCGAGCGGTTCGTGGTGGAGATCAGGACCACCGCAGCGCTGCAACACCCGCACATCCTGCCGCTCTTCGACCCGGGCACCGCCGACGGGTGGGGACCCCCGGGAACTCTTCCGCGGTTCCTTCCTGGAGGATGTCTACCGCGATCGCAGTTTCGACCTGATGCCCGATGGGCAGCCCTTCCTGATGTTCGAGGCCAGTCCGGCGGCCGCCCCTGAACTGCGGGTGATCCGGAACGGGGCCGTCGAGCTGAAGGTCACCGTGGCAAAGACGTAGCGCATGGCTGCTGAACGTGAACGTCTCTCGGCCGCCCTCGCCGATCAATCCCGGATCGAGCGTGGGCTCGGTCAGGGGGGCATGGCAAGGCGCACCGCACGGTCGTGGCGCTCCACTGGCTCGACGCACTGAAAAGGAAGGTGCAGTGATGGCAACCGCTCCCGGGCGCGCACGGTACGTGGCCCTTTTCCACCTCGTGGTGTGTGCGCTCACGGCACCCTCCCCGGTGCAGGCCCAGGAGTTCGACGTCGTCGAAGCGACGATCACTAGCGTCCACGAAGCGCTGGCCACTGGCAGGCTCACCTGTCACACCCTGGTGCAACGCTATCTCGACCGGATCGCGGCGTACGACCAGACCGGGCCGACCCTCAACACGATCCAGAATCTCAATCCCCGGGCGCTCGCCGAGGCCGACTCGCTCGATGCCGTGCAGCGGATGGGAGGGACCCTCGGACCGCTGCATTGTGTCCCGGTGCTCCTCAAGGACCAGATCGAGACCCGCGACATGCCGACCACCTACGGCTCGGCGCTCTTCAAGGATTTCCTCCCCGCGCGTGACGCGACCGTGGTCACCCGGCTCGAGGCCGCAGGGGCCATCATCCTCGCCAAGACCACGATGGGTGAGTTCGCCTCTCGCTACGTCGGCTCCGGGTTCGGGATCATCCGCAACGCCTACGACCCGACCCGGAACCCCAGCGGCTCTTCCGGAGGGACGGGTTCCGGTGTGGCGGCGAGCTTCGGGCTGGTGGGTCTCGGAGAGGATACCGGTGGATCGGTCCGGGGGCCCGCGGCGGTCAGTGGCCTCGTCGGCTTGCGGCCCACCCTCCAACTGGTGAGCCGCCAGGGGATGCTTCCCGCCAATCCCACCCAGGACACCATGGGCCCGATGACGCGAACCGTCATGGACGCGGCGCTGCTGCTCGACGTGATGGCAGGCTACGATCCCGAGGATCCGCTCACGGCCTACGCCGTGGGACACATCCCGTCGAGCTATGTGCCTGCCCTCAGCACCGACGCGCTGCGCGGGGTTCGCATCGGTGTCCTCCGCGAACCGATGGACACGTCGGGCCGGGCCGAGTCAGAGGATGTCGCCCAGGTCGAAGCGGTCTTCAATCAGGCCATGAACGACCTGCGGAGCCTCGGCGCGGAAATCGTCGACTCCCTCGTCATCGACTCTCTGGCGGGTGTCCGTGGCATCGACAACAACTTCGAGACCGAACGGGCAACCGACGACTACCTGCGCGGACATCCGAACGCACCGGTCAAGACCTTCAAGGAGATCATGCTCTCCGGGGTGGTCATCCCCGTCCGCGCGCGCGGGATGATGGATCTGGTCGGCAAGACGACCCAGGACCCGGGCTATCTCACGGTGATTCAGAAGCGTGAAACCCTCAGGCTGGCCGTCCTGAAGGCCAACCGCGCCCTTTGCCACGATAAAGTCGGTCTCGGAAAGCCCATCCGAGACCTCGGCAATTCCGTCATGGATGTTGCGGACGCGTACCTTGACGAGCTTCGCTTTTCCGCCGGCGACGGTAAAGGCGTATTTATCCCGGTCCCGCGTGATGATGGCGGTGTCAGGGACGACGATGACCTTGTGTATATTGGTGCTTGTGAAGAGCGTGGTCGCCTGCATGCCGGTCTTTAATATGCCATCCGGGTTAGCAATGCTGGCCCAGACGTCAAATGTCCTTCCGGCCTGATGTATGTC
>CAYINH010000341.1:0-3146 GCA_964364615.1 uncultured Gemmatimonadaceae bacterium | reverse complement strand
AGGGCGGGAAGTTGTAATGCAACATGAACGACTTGGTGGTCTCCCCCTTGACGTCGATGCTGTCGATCCGCTGCTCGTCATCGCTGGTGCCCAGGGTGACCGCCACCAGGGCCTGGGTCTCGCCGCGGGTGAACAGCACCGAACCGTGGGCCCGGGGCAGCAACCCCGGGGCGATCGAGATCGGCCGGACGGTATCGCAGTCCCGGCCATCGACCCGCTCACCGGTGTCGAGGACCTGGGCCCGCATGACCCGGTACTCGATGTCCTCAAGCACCGAGGAGATGTCCCGGCTCTGATCGGGATAGCTCTCGGCCAGCTTGGCCTGCACGTCGGCCTTGACCTTGGCCATCCCCGCGCCACGGGCACTCTTGTCCTTGGCGTTGATCGCCTTGGCCATCGCCTTGGCACCAAGCCCTTCCACTTCCTTGATCAGCGCCTCGTCCCGCGGCAGCGGGGCCCACTCGAGCTTCGGCTTTCCGCACATCTTGATCAGGGGCGCGGTGATCCCGAGCAACTCCTTGATCCCCATCTGGGCCACGGTCAGGGCCTCGACCACCTCGGCCTCGGTCACCTCCAGGGCCCCACCCTCCACCATCACGATCGAGTCCGGCCCGCCGGTGACCAACAGGTCCACGGTGGAGAACTCGAGCTGCTGGAAGGTCGGGTTGAGGATCCAGTGACCCTCCAGTTTGCCCACCCGCACGCCGGCAATCGGTCCGGTCCAGGGCACCGTGCTCAGACTGAGCGCGGTTGTGGCCGCCAGCAGCCCGATGACGTCGGCGTCATTCTCCTGGTCCGCCGAGACGACCGTCACGAACACCTGGACTTCGTTCTTGAACCCTTCCGGGAACCGGGGCCGCACCGAGCGGTCGATCAGCCGGGCCGCGAGAATTTCCTTCTCGCTGGGACGGCCCTCGCGCTTGATGAACCCGCCCGGGATCTTGCCCGCGGCGTAGGTCTTTTCCCGGTATTCCACCGTCAGCGGGAAGAAGGGCAGGTGCGACCGGGTGGATGACACCGTCACCGCCGCGACCACCATGGTATCTCCGAACTGCATGGTCACCGACCCGGCGGCCTGCTTGGCCATCCGGCCGGTCTCAATGACGAGCGGACGACCCGCGAACTGCGTTTCGATACGTTCCACGTTTCAGCCTCTTTGCTTTGGCATGTAATGCGAACGAGAAAGGGCGCCCCAACGTACCCGCCAGGGACGCCTCATGATGATGTCTCGACCCGTCCTAGTGACGGAGGCCGAGATCGGTGATGAGCGAACGATAGGTGCCCAGGTTGGTGCGGCGGAGATACGTCAGGAGACGCCGCCGTTGACCGACCATTTTGAGGAGGCCCCGCCGTCCGTGATGGTCTTTGGAGTGGATCCGGAAGTGGTCAGTGAGGGAGTTGATGCGCTCGGTGAGCAGCGCCACCTGCACTTTGGCCGACCCGGAATCAGTCTGATGCTGTCCGTGGGTGGCCATTACCGCCTGCTTGTCGTAACTCATGGATACTTTCGCTGTGGGTCGCGGGCTATTCCACGACTGGTTTCTCTAATCCTATGTAACACGGGAATATAACGGACCCTGGTGCGGCCCGGCAAGTTTGGGTGGGGGTCCCCGCGCTGCAACCCAGGATCCCACCGGGACCCGATCAGAACCCGAAGATCCGCCGGAGATCGTTGGAGAGCGCGAGGACCATCAACAGCACCACCAGCACCAGCCCGACCCCGCTCAACGCCTGCCTGAGCGCCACCGGGAGCGGCCGCCGGATGACGGCCTCTCCCAGGAGGAAGAGGAACTGGCCCCCGTCCAGGACCGGGATCGGAAGCAGGTTGACCACCGCCAGATTGACCGAAATCAGGGCCATGAAGAGGAGGAACTCGACAGGGCCCTGGCTGGCCGAGGCCGCTGCGGACTGGGCGATCGTGATCGGGCCACCGACCTCCCGGGTAGAGACCCGGCCGGTGAACATCCCCCGGACCAGCCGGACGATCAGGGTCGAGGTCTCCAGGGTGCTCCGGCCCCCGGCCACCACCGCCTCCCCCAGAGAGAGCGGGGTGTAGATCGGGTCGGGGGTGCTGTTCGTGGCCCCGATCCGGCCCACCTGCCGTTCGGTCCCGTCGGGATCGGTCACGGTCTCGGGGGTCAGGGCCAGATCGAGCCGCCCGGCGGCCCGGCCCACGGTGACGGTGACCTCCCGTCCCCCGAGGGTATCGAGGTGGTCCACCAGGTCGTACCACTGGATCACCGGTACGCCGTTGATGGTGAGCAGCGTGTCACCGGCGGCGATCCCGGCCTTGGCCGCAGGTCGTCCGGCAACCACATCGCCGATGATCGGATCCCGCCACGGCTCCAGGGCCAGGGCGGCGGCGGTCCGCTCCCCGAGAGCATCCCGGTGAATGGGGAGCACCACGGTCTGCCCCCCTGCCACCGTGATGACCACCGAGTCCCCCGGCGCGTTCTGGATCCCCAGGGCGATGTCGTTCCAGGAGGTCACCACCACCCCACCCGCGCTCTCGATCCGGGCTCCGGCCGGCAGGTCCCGCAGGGCCTCCGCACCGGCCGGGAGCGAGTCGGCGACGTCCCCGACGGTGGTAATCGGGAGGCTGGCGCGACCGGTCTGGTAGAAGACTCCCGAGAACACCAGCCAGGCAAAGACCGCGTTCAGAAACACGCCGGCCATGATCACGACCATTCGCTTCCAGATCGGAGCTGCTTCGAAGGTCTCCGAGTCCGGCACGTTGCTCAGGTCAACCGCTCCACCTTCCAGGGCATCGGCGGCCATCTCTTCGCGGCTGGCCATCTTCACGTAGCCGCCCAGGGGCAGCCAGGAGACGGTGTACTCGGTCCCCCGGTACATCCGGGTGAGCGCGCGGATCGGGGTGCCCATCCCGATCGAGAAGCGAAGCACCCGGATGCCGGCCCACTTGGCGGCCAGGAAATGTCCCAACTCGTGCACGAAGACCAGGACGCCGAGCACGACGACCAGGGACAGCACTGTCATCACGACACCGTTCACAGCACCTCCAGCGTTCGGGAGCGGGCCCACCGGTCGGCCTCCCGCACCACGTCGATTCCAGTCACCACCTGCGCATGATGCTCCTCCCCGACGCGCGACCGGCCCTCCGCGATTCGCCCCAACCCGATCTGCCC
>CAYINH010000340.1:0-3148 GCA_964364615.1 uncultured Gemmatimonadaceae bacterium | reverse complement strand
GCCGGAGCCACCATGCTACCAGCCGTCGTTCGTCGCTTCCTTGGTACCTCGCTGGTCTTCGCCGTCGGCTGCGGCGGCGGAACGGGCGGCGCTGGCACGACTTCGCTGACCGGAGCCGGAGCGACCTTCCCCTACCCGATTTACAGCCAGTGGTTCCAGCACTACGCCACCGCCTCGGGAGTGCAGATCAACTACCAGTCGATCGGCTCCGGCGGTGGCATCCGGCAGTTCACCGAGGGCACGGTGGACTTCGGGGCGACCGACGGCCCGATGAAGGACGACCAGATCGCTGCCGTGAACGGCAATGTGGTCCACCTGCCGACGGTACTCGGCGCCGTGGTGCTGACCTACAACCTGCCCAGCCTGGGCGAGACCCGGCTCCGGCTCGATGGGGCGGCGGTGGCGGACATCTTCCTCGGCAAGATCACCCGGTGGGATGACCCGCGGGTGGCGGCGCTCAATCCCGACCTCGCGCTTCCCGCCCGTGACCTGATCGTGGTCCACCGGTCCGACGGGTCAGGCACCTCCTTCGTGTTCACCGACTATCTCAGCAAGGTCTCGGAGGAGTGGGGCACCCGGGTCGGAGCGGGCACCGCGGTGGAGTGGCCGATCGGGCTGGGCGGCAAGGGGAACGAAGGGGTGACCCAACAGGTGAAGCAGCTGGAGGGCAGCGTTGGGTACGTGGAGCTGGTCTACGCCACCTCCAACGGCCTCATGGTCGCCCAGCTCCGGAACGCCAACGGGGAATTCGTCGAGCCCGGCCTTGCGGCGGTGACCGCTGCGGCGGCGGGTGCGACCCTGACCCCGGGTACCGACTTCCGAGTCTCGATCACCAATGCACCGGGAGCCGGAGCCTGGCCGATCGCCAGCTACACCTGGCTGCTGGTGAAGACCGACAACCCCGATTCGGGCAAGGGCAAGGCGATTCGGGACTTCCTCCAGTGGATGGTTGGTCCCGAGGCGCAGGGGATCGCGACCCGGCTGGGATATGCACCCCTGCCGGAACCGGTAGCGGCACTGGTCCGGGCCCGGATCGGCACCCTTACTTCCGGCGGCCAGACGCTCCCATAATTCAGCGGTGAGCGACCCGACACAGGACCCGCTGGGCAACTCCTCGACGGCACCGCCCCCCGAGATCACCCCTGCCCGGCTGTCCGGCCGCGACTGGGGTGATGTCGCCTTCAGGTGGACGGTCACCCTCGGCGCCCTGATGGTGCCGCTGCTGCTCGGCTTCCTGGTGGTGGAGCTTTTCCTCGGATCCCGACTGGCCATTGACCGGTTCGGATTCGGGTTCCTGACCTCGAGCAATTGGAATCCGGTGGCCGGGGAGTTCGGGGCCCTCCCCCTGATCTTCGGCACCCTGGTATCGTCACTCCTCGCTCTGGTGATCGCGGTCCCGCTGTCGCTCGGCGTGGCGATCTTCCTGACCGAGTTCGCCCCGCAGAAGATCCGGGGGCCGGTCGCGTTTGTGATCGAGCTGCTGGCCGCCATCCCGAGCGTAGTCTACGGGCTCTGGGGCATCTTCGTGCTGATCCCCTTCCTTCGCGCCACGGTCTTTCCATTCCTCCAACAGCACCTCGGCTGGCTCCCGTTCTTCCAGGGCCCGCTGTACGGCCCTTCGATGCTCACCGCGGCCGTGATCCTGGCGATCATGATCATGCCCTACATCATGACCGTCTCCCGGGAGGTGCTGTTGGCAGTGCCGGTCTCCCAGCGAGAGGCGGCACTTGCCCTGGGCGCCACCCGGTGGGAAGCGGTCACCACCGCCGTGGTCCCCTACGCCCGGTCGGGCATCATCGGGGCAGTGGTGCTGGGTCTGGGACGGGCTCTGGGGGAGACCATGGCGGTCACCATGGTGATCGGCAACCGGCATGAGATCGCCGCCTCGCTGTTCGCGCCCGGTTACACCATGGCCGCCGCGATCGCCAATGAGTTTGCCGAGGCGGTGGAGCACATCCACGTCTCCGCCCTGTCGTATGTGGCCCTGGTGCTGTTTCTGGTGACCGTACTGGTCAATGCGGCCGCCCGATTGCTGATCTGGCGAGTGACCCGTGGGCAGGGCGGGGGAGGGACTGGGTCATGAACCGGCGCACCACCCGGCGCTGGCTCAGCGGCGCCATGGTCGGCCTGATGGGGTTGGCGGTGGTCGCCGCAGTGCTCCCCCTGCTCCTGATCCTGGGCACCCTGATCGTCAAGGGCGCCGGCAGTATCACCCCGGCCTTCTTCCTCAAGCTTCCGGGCCCGATCGGGGAGTCGGGAGGCGGAGTCGCCCACGCCATCGTGGGAACCCTGCTGATGGTGGGCACCGCCTGCCTGATCGGCCTGCCGGTGGGCATCGCGGCGGGGATCTACGCGGCCGAGTACCCGGCCACCCGGCTGGCAGTGGTCACCCGGTTTGTGGCGGATGTCCTGAACGGCACCCCGTCGATCGTGGTCGGAGTCTTTGCCTGGACCTGGGTGGTCGCCACCCAGAAACACTTCTCGGGCATGGCGGGGAGCGCCGCGCTGGCCCTGCTGATGATCCCGATGGTGATGCGGACGACCGAGGAGATGATCAAGCTGGTGCCCGATTCCCTCCGCGAGGCCGCGCTGGCCCTCGGCTACCCGCGGTGGCGGACCAGCCTCTCGATCGTCGTCCGGACCACCCTCCCCGGCATCGTGACGGGGGCCCTGCTGGCGGTGGCCCGGATCGCGGGGGAGACCGCACCCCTGCTCTTTACCGCGCTGGGGAGCCAGTTCATGAACACCGACCTGGCCCGGCCGATGGCGGCGCTCCCACTCGCGGTGTTCGTCTATGCCACAGGGCCGTATGAGGAGTGGCATCGTCTCGCCTGGGCCACCGCCCTGGTTCTGATCCTCACCGTGCTGGTGCTCAGCCTGCTGGCCCGGCTGGCCACCCGACGGAGGTTCGACCGGCGTGGCTGAGCCCCGATTCGTGCTGGAGACGCGGGGGCTCACCGCGTCCTATGGCCAGGTCGCGGCGGTCCGGGACGTGACCCTCGGATTCGGCGCGCACCGGGTCCACGCCCTGATCGGGCCGTCCGGCTGTGGAAAATCCACTTTCCTGCGTTCCCTCAACCGGTTGCATGAGATGGTCCCGGGGGCCCGGGTCACCGGCACCGTGCTGCTTCGGGGTCAGGACATCTAC
>CAYINH010000339.1:0-3151 GCA_964364615.1 uncultured Gemmatimonadaceae bacterium | reverse complement strand
CATGCACGACAGCTTCGAATTCTCCGCTAATGGTGGCCGGAACCTGCTGTTTCGGAACCTCGGCGACGGACGATTCGAGGACGTCACGGACGCGATGGGCGGAACCGTCGGGAGTACCCGGTGGACCCTGGCCGCCGCAGCCGCGGATCTCAACGACGACGGATGGCCCGACCTCTATCTGGCGAACGACTATGGCCCCGAGGAGCTGTATCTGAACCGGGAGGGCCGGCGTTTCGAGTTGGCCCAGGCGGGCCTGGCGACTGATTCGAAGAGTGGGATGTCGGTCTCCCTGGGGGACGTGTACAACCTGGGCCGGCTGGACGTGTTCGTCACCAACATCTCCGAGCGCGGCTATCTCTTCCTGAACAACAACCTCCGGCTCAACCTCCTCCAGGAAGTCGGCCGGTTGGAGAACATCGCCACAGGAGAGGTGGCAGACGCCGGCTGGGCGTGGGGTGCCCAGTTCGGCGATTTGAACAACGACGGTAACAATGACCTCGTCGTGGTCAACGGGTTCATCTCGGGAGACCGGGAACGGAACTACTGGTACGCGATGTCCAAGATCGCGGGGGCCACCGGCGCCGTGTTCGAAGACGCCAGGAATTGGCCGGCTTTCGGGACCATGAGTCTGTCAGGGTACGAACGGTCCCGGATCCTGCTCAACCGGGTTGGCGAGCCGTGGGTGGACGTGGCCAACGTCGCTGGCCTCACGGACGAATATGATGGCCGAGCGGTGGCCCTGGTCGATCTCGGCAACCGGGGAGCCCTCGATGTGGTGATTGCCAATCAGAATCAGCCAGCGGTGCTGTACCGGAACACCCCGGATCCATCGCACCATTGGATCGGCTTCCGGCTGGTGGGATCCGTCAGCAATCGGAGCGCCATCGGGGCCGAAATCACCGCGGAGTTTGGCACGGCGCGCCAGAAGCAGGTCGTGAGCGGCGGGATGGGATTCGCGAGTCAGAACGACCGCCGCCTACATTTTGGCCTGGGCGAACTGGATCGGGTCGACCGGGTGACCATCCGATGGCCGTCGGGCCGGGTCCAGATGCTGCGTTTTCCGCTGATCGACCGGATCCACGTCGTGACCGAACCAACCGGCTGATGGTGTCCCCCTCCAGCGCGGTGGCTCGGTCCCCCCGGTCGGGTCTCCTGGCCGTTCGGGACGGTCTGCGGAACATGGATCCCCGGTACCTGGTAGCGTTCCTGGTGACGCTGGTGCTGGTGGTCGGGCAGTACCGCTACGCCATCCTCGGTGGGTATGACCGGCTGGCGCTGGCCCTGGGGACCTGCGTCGGGGCCGAACTGGTGCTCTCGCTGTTCGTCCGAGGACGCATCGCCAACCTGCAAAGCGCCTACATCAGCGGAATCAGCCTTTCCCTGCTGACGAAGCCGCAAGGTGGATTCCTCTGGCCATTCGCGCTGGGCGGGGTTCTGGCCATTTCCTCGAAGTACGCGCTGCAGTACCGGAACAACCACCTCTGGAACCCCACCAACCTGGCGATCAGCCTGCTCCTGCTGGCCGCGCCTGACCGGGTCTCGGTGCTGAGCCATCAATGGGGCAACGACCTCGCCACCAACCTGGTAATCTGGGTGTTTGGCCTGGTCATCGTGTCCAGGGTCCGGGTGCTCCACATCACCTTGACGTACGTGGCGAGCTTTCTGCTGCTCGGTGCTTTGCGGAGCGCACTGCTTGGGCAGGCGCTGCTCCCGGAGATCGCCCCGATTACCGGCCCGATGTATCAACTGTTCATTTTCTTCATGGTGACCGACCCGCGCACTACCGTGAGCAGTCGACGGGGGCGCATGCTGGTCGTTGTATTGGTGGCCCTGGTGGAGGCCATCCTCCGTCTGGCGTCCGACCTCCACGTCCCGATACCACTGGCCATGAGCGCCGCCCCGGCGATCCTCGCGCTCGCGATCGTGGGGCCGGTGGCGAAGTTCATGGACTTGCATCGCCTGGCGCGGCCGGGCGTGCCTTGAGGTCTCCGGGCCACTACGACTCGTAGACCCACCTTCCGCCCGCCATGGTTCGCTCGATGCCGACATTCACGATCTCGATCGCCGGAACCGTGCGGGGATCGCGCGCCAGCACCACCAGGTCGGCCAGCTTCCCGGCCGTGAGCGAACCCTTCAGCCCTTCCTCGTAGGAGGCGTAGGCGCCATTGACCGTGAGCACCTGCATCGCCTCGTCAAAGGTGACCCGCTGGTTGGCACCCCAGGTCGTTCCCCGGATGTCGGTCCTGGTAAGCATCGAAGTGAGTGCCATCATCGGCTCGAACGGGCCAGGGGGATAGTCGCTGCCCATCGCGACCGGGATCCCCGCGTCGACAAACCACCGGATCGGGAACATCCGTTCGGTCCGGGCGGCGCCGTACTCAACCATCTTCTCGCCGTGGAAGTAGACGTAGCTCGAGAACGGGGTCGGAATCGCGCCGAGTGCCTTGATTCGCCGGATGAGGTCCGGGGTGAGGACAGTGCAGTGTTCGAACCGGAAACGCGGGTCGCGGCGCGGCAGCTCCCGTTGCAGTCGTTCGTACAACCCTGCCACCATCTCGATGGCCACCTCGCCATTGGCATGGGTCCCGATCTGCCAGCCGGCCCGGTGGGCCTTCTCGAACTGGGCCCAGAGCACCTCGGCGTCGTTGACCATGATTCCGTAATCGTCCGGTCGACCGACATACGGCTCCGAGAGCCGGGCAGTGCGCTCCGAAATTGACCCATCCGCCAGGCACTTCACGGCGCCGACCTTGACCCACTCATCCCCCAATCCGGTCCGGACGCCGGCGGTGATCATGTCGTCCAGGAAGTCCACGCTCATGTGGCAGTAGATCCGGGTCTGGAGCTCGCCCGCATCGCGGGCGTCCTGATAGGCTCGCAGGTCCTCCGGGGCGGCACCCGCGTCCGTCGCCGAAGTGATGCCCGCCGCGGCGAGGCGTCGAGAGATCTCGGCCACACCGGCCTGGAGGTCGGCCCGGGAATAGGGTTTCCGCCCGGCGCCCCTCAGGATGTCCGCTGCGGCTTCCGCTGCCCGGCCGCTCAGGGCGCCGTTGCCATCGCGCTCGAACCGTCCCCCCACTGGATCGGGAGTTGACTGGGTGACTCCGGCCCGCTGGTAGGCCAGCGAATTCACATAGGCGGTGTGTCCGCC
>CAYINH010000338.1:0-3190 GCA_964364615.1 uncultured Gemmatimonadaceae bacterium | reverse complement strand
TGCTCCACAGCAGTACCTGGCCAGGTCAGCTTTTCAATCTGTGCAATCTGTGAAGTCTGTGGACCTGCTGTTTGGGATGCCGGCAGGTCCAGCTCCGCCGGCTTTGCATCCGGCGCATATCGCGGAATCTGATACTCCGGCCGGAGCCACCGCACCTTCCCCGTCTTCTCCTCCGCCACCCGCTCGTCGTGCAGCTTCACCAGCCGCTCCAGGATCTCCTCCCGCTCCAGCGGCCAGGGCCACCCGTACGACTCGGCCACCAGTACATCCAGCTCGTCGTGCAGATCCCGGAGCACCCCGCACGCCGCCACTTCGTGGACGGCCCGCTCCTTCGGGGTAAGCGCCTCGTTCGACCGGAGCTTCTCCACCACATTGTACATCCCGGTCATCGTCACTCGCTCGTCCCGCGCAATCGCCGCCTTGCGGTGCGCGTCCAGCCGCTCGGCGACCGCACCGATTTTCTCCCGAAGGTCAGGCGACGGGTCGGGAAAGGGGAAGGGGTCAAAGCAAAGCGTGGTGTTGTAGACTGGATCGTTCCCGACCCCAAGACGACCTCCGGTCGCAAGCGCCCACGCTCCGTGGACACCACCCGAGAGCACCCCAAGTACCCATGCATCGTTGACGGCGATAGCAATGATCTTATGATCTGGCGCGACTGCTGCATCGACGAACTGGAACAATCGATATTTGGCGGTCTCCGGTGTTGCGATGAAGCGCTTGAGCCCAACCAGCGCTCTACGCAGATCCGGGCGAGGGCGGGCGAACTGCCACCATTTCCTCCTGGTCGTTCCATCCTGTTTTGACAACCGCGCAGGCCGCACACGATCAACGACGATGCCGAAGGGTACGGCGAATACCCTCGCCGCCGCTTCAGTCTTCACTCCGAGATCAATAACGTATGCGTCTCTTGTCCGTGCCGACAGATCACGGCCATTTACATACGGCCGAACAACCTCAGCATGTCGTGGATCCATCGCGAGGAGCTTATGCGCCTCAGCACGTTCAAGGATGAAGCCCGCACCACTCAGCATGAATCCGAACGAGGTCAGACCGCTTGAAGCGAGCAGGCCAGTACGAGGGGCCGACACGTCCGTCCCCACAGTAAAATCAGCATTGATCGCACTCGAGCTTTCGATACTCCGGATGCTACCCGCATCATCCACTTCCACTAGGCGGGACAGCCCTCCCGGCTCCGCAAGGACTGACATTGCCACTCGGACTGCCGCGCCATCAACCTCGTCGACCCACGGGTGATCAGGGATCGCCCAGGCAAGGCGCACACCACTTACGAGCCCGGCCTGTACAACTCGCCGGTTTTGAGCCATCCGGATCGAGTTGGTTGTGATGAAGCCAGCCTTTTTAGCCTCCCCGCTGGCCACCAACTCCGCTCCTCGATGCCACCAATACATGACCAAGTCGGCAGAACGGGGCACCCCAGCGTAGCTCGTGCGCAACGCCTCTACATACCCATCACCGAGCGAGTCACGCATACGCTTTGTGCCTATATACGGAGGATTCCCGACGATAAAGTCCGCCCGCGGCCACTCCGCCTGCCGAGCGCCGACGTACTCGTAGTACGGCAGCTTCGCCGCGGGGTCGGGGACCAGCTCCCCCGTCACCGGATGACGGATCCTCGGGGTCGGGTCGGGCCGGTCCCTCTCGGGCCGATGGACGATCTCGTCCCACGCCAGGACCGCGTCGCGGCACTCGATCGTCCCGGTGTCCTCCAGGATCGGGTCGGGCGGCGTCCGTCCCCCATGCGTCTCCCGCCAGAACTGGTGATACCCGATCCACAAGGTCAGCTCGGCGATCTCCCGCGCCCACCGCTTGACCTCGATGCCGTGGAACTGCCGCGGATGGACCTCCTCCAGCACCTGCTCCACCTGCTCCTTGCCCCGGACATCTTCCAGCACCCGGATCACTTCGTGCTCGATCCGTTTCACCGCCGCCATCGTCACGTACAGAAAGTTGCCGCTGCCGCACGCCGGATCGAGGAACCGGAGCCCGCGGAGCCAAGCGTGGAAGCCGAGCAGCTCCTTGATGGCCGCCTCGCGGTCCTTCTTGACGCGGCCAGGCTTCTTGTCGCCCAGATCGGTAAGCTGGAGGACCGCCGCCTGCACCGCCGTCCACCGCTCGCGCAGCGGCTCGATCACCGTCGGCTCCACCAGCCGCTCGATGTACTCCCGCGGGGTGTACTCGGCGCCGAGCCGGTGACGCTCCGCCGGATCGAGAGCGCGCACCAGCAAGGTGCCGAAGATGGAGGGCTCCACCCGGCTCCAGTCGAACTGGGCCGCCTCGATCAGGAGGGACACGTCGGCCGGTTCCAGCGGCAGGGCGTCCACCGTCTGGAAGAAGTGGCCGTTGAAACGGTGGATCAGGTCGGCGCCGAAGCTGCCGCCGGCGTCCATCGTGCGCCAGAGATCGGTAAGCACCTGGGCCACGCGGTCGGGGCCGCCGGCGGTGCGCGCCGTCTCCAGGGTGCGCCTGAAGAGCCCCCTGGGGAGGAGCTCAACATCCTCGGCGAAGAAGCAGAAGACCGCGCGCATCAGGAACCGGGCGACCCGTTCCGGGTCGTGGCCCCGATCCTCGAACGCCGCGGAGAGCTCCGCCAGCTTGGCCGCGATCTCCCGTGACACCTGCTGCGCCCTGCCCCTCGGGTCCCGGGCGGCGGGGTTGGTCAGAATGTCCTGCAGGAGCCGGATATCGTCGGGCCGCTCGTGCAGAGTGGCCAGCGCGATCCGCCGGCCGGCGGGGAATCCGCCGTAGTCCCCGTTCCACCCTTCCCACACGATCAGAGTCCGGGGGACATCGACGACAACCAGAAAAGGAGGCGGCGTACCGGAAACATGCGCGACGTAGTTGCGGACCTGGCCGAACGCCTTCCGGAGGGGGCCGTCGTTGCTTTCGGGGACGTCGGTGGCCTTGGCCTCGATGGCGAAGTGGCCGGCCTTCCAGCAGTCGATGTAGTTGGTGGTCTCGCGCCCGTCCTTCTCAATGACGTGGACGGGGAGCTCGAACTGGTAGTCAGGGTGCGGGGGATCGGGCGGGGCGACGCCGAGCGCCTCGCAGAAGCGGATCATCCAGGTCTGGAAGGCGGCGCGTTCGGAGCCGGGGTTGCCGTCCCAGCGCTCGGCCAGTTCCCGGAGCCGGGGCGCGACAAGGTCGAGGGGAGGGAGTTCCTGGGCCGGCA
>CAYINH010000337.1:0-3194 GCA_964364615.1 uncultured Gemmatimonadaceae bacterium | reverse complement strand
GTCGGGGTCCGGGACGAAACCAGCCGACCGCTTGGCGATCCGCCGCAGCTCATCGGACAGCATCCAGTTGACCTCGGGGGCCCCGATCAGGAGGGCCTCACCGATCACCGAATCGGCCCAGGCCAGGACCGCACGGCGCTCCCGGACCAGGGGGCCGTCAGTGATCAGGCTGTCCCGGGTGATCAGGGTAATCGGGAGAGCCGCGACGTTCTGGCCGGCCAGCGCCTCGACGTACAGCCCGGTCTGCGTCGCCGGCTTCGGGTCCTGGGCCAGGGCCGCCCGGGGCGCCCAGACCAGCAGCAGCCCAGTCACCACACTGGCGACCCGGAAATGTAGACCTGTCATGGACTTGGAAGGTAATACCGGGACCGGCCCGGCGCCCCTCGGGGGCTAGACGATGGAGAGCCCACCGTCGACCACCAGGATCTGCCCGGTAATGTGCCGGGCGGCATCGGAACAGAGGAACGACACCACCTGGGCCACATCCGAGGGCTCGGCGATCCGACCCAGGACCGCGCTCCGCTTGGCCCGGGCAATCACTTCGTCGGGCAGCTCCTCCAATCGCTCGGTGCGGATGAACCCCGGGGCGACCCCGTTCACGTTGACGTTGGACGGGCCGAGATCCACCGCGGCGGATCGAGTCAGCCCCTCCAGGCCCGCCTTGCTGGCGGCATAGGCGGCCACCCCGAACCCCGGTACCCGGGACTGGTGGGCAGACACGTTGACGATCTTCCCGTAGCGCTGGCTCCGGAAGTGGGGCGCCACCGCCGCGATGCAGTTGAACGCCCCGGTCAGGTTGGTGTCCAGCACCTCGGACCAATTCCGGGGCGACAGCCGCCAGAGCGCCCCGTCATTGGCGATGCCGGCGTTGTTGACAAGGAAGTGGATCGTGTCGAATCGGCTGCACACCTCATCGACAAAGGCATCCACGGCGCTGCGATCCCGGATGTCGCAGGTGTTGGCGTAGACCCCGACCCCCATGGCGGTGAGGGTGGTCTCGGTCAGCAGTGCCATCTCCCGGACATCCCGCCCCGGGAGGTCCACGAAGCAGAACGCCACGTTGCAGCCGAGCCGCCCGAATTCCAGGGCGATCGCCCGACCGAGCCCGGTGGCGCCCCCCGTGACGACGGCGGTCTTGCCCCGGTACCCCTCGGGGATGATGCGCACCGGCTGCGGCGCGGTGGCAGCCCCGGAGCGGTGGGCTTCGGGGCCGAAGGACGGAGAACCGGAGAACTGGTTTGCCATGGGTCCCCGAAGGTACGGGCCGTTCGGCGACCTCGCAAGACGATCCCCGGTTCCCTACATTGGTCTGATGCGCACACTCATCTGGGTGGCGGTGGCCCTCGTCGGTGCCACGGCCTGGGGTGTTCTTGCCCTGCATCAGGGCGAGACGATCAACGCCGCCTGGCTGGTCCTGGCCGCCGTCGGGACCTACCTGGTCGCCTACCGGTACTACAGCCTGTTCCTGGCCCGGAAGGTGCTCGGGCTGGATCCTCGCCGGGCCACCCCCGCCGAACGACTCAACAACGGCCGCGATTTCGTCCCGACCACCCGGTGGGTCCTGTTCGGCCACCACTTCGCGGCGATCGCCGGAGCCGGCCCCCTGGTGGGCCCGGTGCTGGCGGCCCAGTTCGGCTACCTGCCGGGGGTCCTGTGGATCGTCTTCGGCGTGGTGCTGGGGGGCGCCGTCCAGGATTTCATCATCCTGTTCTCCTCGATGCGCCGGGATGGCAAGTCGCTGGGCCAGATGGCCAAGGAGGAGATCGGGGAGACCACCGGCCTCATTGCCATGGTGGCGATCCTGGCGATCATGGTGATTCTCCTGGCGGTGCTGGCGCTGGTGGTGGTCAACGCCCTCCGCGACAGTCCCTGGGGCGTCTTCACCATCCTCTGCACCATCCCGATCGCCATCCTGATGGGCTTCTGGATGAAGGTCTGGCGGCCCGGGAAGACCGTCGAGGCGTCGTTGATCGGCATCATCCTGCTGATGCTGGCCCTGGTGAGCGGCAGCTGGGTGGCCGAGTCCGCGACCCTGGCTCCGCTGTTCCGCCACGACGGGGTCACTGTGGCCTGGGGAATCATCGGCTACGGGTTCATCGCCAGCGTGCTGCCGGTCTGGATGCTCCTCTGCCCTCGGGACTACCTCTCCACCTTCCTCAAGGTGGGAACCATCCTCCTCCTCGCGGTCGGCATTCTGATCGTGATGCCGCCGCTCAAGCTGCCGGCCCTGACCCGGTTCATCGACGGCACCGGGCCGATCTTTGCCGGGAAGCTCTTCCCGTTCGTCTTCATCACCATCGCCTGCGGGTCGATCAGCGGATTCCACGCCCTGGTCAGCTCCGGGACCACCCCCAAGATGATCCGGTCGGAGGGCGACGCCCGGCTGATCGGCTACGGCGGGATGCTGATGGAGTCGTTCGTGGCGGTCATGGCCCTCTGTGCGGCTGCCGCGCTGGACCCCGGGGTCTACTTCGCGATCAACGCCCCGCTCGCCGCCCTGGGCGGGACGGTCGAGAGTGCCGCCGAGGTGGTGCGGCAGTGGGGCTTCACGGTGACCCCGGAACAGATGCGGAGTCTCGCCGCCTCGGTGGGTGAGGGCACCCTGCTGGCCCGGACCGGCGGGGCCACCTCGCTGGCGGTCGGCATGGCCGCCATCTTCAGCGGGGTCTTCGGTGAACACCTGATGGCCTTCTGGTACCACTTCGCCATCATGTTCGAGGCGCTGTTCATCCTGACGACCGTGGACACCGGAACCCGGGTCGGTCGGTTCATGCTCCAGGAGCTGGGTGGGTATCTCTGGAAACCGATGGCCCGCACCAGCTGGTATCCCTCGATCATCGTGAGTTCGGCGCTGATCGTGGCGGGCTGGGGATGGTTCCTGATCCAGGGGGTGCTGGATCCGCTGGGCGGGATCAACTCGCTGTGGCCCCTGTTCGGGATCAGCAACCAGCTGCTGGCCGCGGTGGCGCTCTGCGTCGGGACCACCATCCTCATCAAGAGTGGCAAGGCCCGCTACGCCTGGACCACGCTGCTTCCGCTGGTCTGGCTGCTGGCCGTGACGATGACCGCCGGCTGGCAGAAGATCTTCGCCGCCGATCCCCGGCTCGGTTTCCTGGCCCACGCCGAACTGGTGGCCGGTCAGATCGCCGCGGGAGTGGTGGCGGTGGGTGACGGTGGGCGGATGATCATCAAAG
>CAYINH010000336.1:2034-3224 GCA_964364615.1 uncultured Gemmatimonadaceae bacterium | reverse complement strand
AGGGCGATCCGATCCCGGGGTTCGGCACCAGCAATGGTCCGCGGGGTGTGGCGCGTGCGCTTGGCACCTGGGGCAGGCGGTTGCTGGCGAGCCTGGAGGTCATCGATCCCGGGAGTGGAATGGCCGCGATTGGCCGGACCGTCCTCGAGCCGCTGAGTGAGGGACAGGAGACCGGGCCCATGGTCTCCGACATCCTGTTGTTCGAGCCCGGAGAGGACCTCCCGGAGGGGCTCGATGCGGCGATGAAGCTGGCCCGGTCGGGGACCACCGTTCCGGTGGGATCGGCGGTGGGGCTGTATTGGGAAACCTATCGCGCCGGGGCGGGGGAGGCCTTCCAGGTGAGCCTGGCGGTTGAGCAGGCCCGGGCCGGGCTGCTGAAGCGGGTGGGGCGGACCTTCGGGCTGGGTGGCAAGGCTCGGCCGATCAAGCTCAGTTGGAACGGGGTTGGGGGTGAAGGGGTCGTCGCCCAGAGCATCGAAGTGGACCTGGCAGACCTGCCGAGGGGCCGGTACTCCATCATCCTCACCCTGAAACGGGGCACTGAACCCGAGCTGCAAACGGTCCGGGAGATCGAGATCGTGGAGCGGTAGGGTGGCCTCGACTCACCAGGAGTTGCACCGATGCCACAGATCAAGCAGTGTCCGAGCCTGAGGCACACAAGTGGTAAGTCATAGTAGAATAGTTACTTAGAGAGTGGCTCTACCGGTTGACGTGGTCCGGCATGCCCGGTGCGTTATGGAAGAGTGGTCCCGCCGACCCGCCGGAACCGGAGCGACAGAGAAGCTCCAAGCGGTGTGGCAACGATGGGTCCGAAATGTCTGGCTGATCCTCCCCAGAGTGCCGGACGAACGATGCAATGAGCCCCGGGCGCCCGCCTGGGGCTCGTTGCGTCGTGGGGCTCGGGTTGTTACACTCCTCCGCCTTCCGGGCGATTAGCTCAGCTGGTTAGAGCGCGCGCCTCACATGCGCGAGGTCGGGGGTTCGAGCCCCTCATCGCCCACTGCACCATGCCCCCTCGAACCCGGCCCCGGTGTCGCCGCCGCCCATTTGGTGTGCAGCGTGGTCCCGCCGCCGGACGCCGATCGGATCACAGCAGAACCCACTTGACGCGTGCTTGACTCACGTCGGCGATCCTCCGGGCGTCCCCATCTGCCTCGGAGGCTAGCATGTTCACGTCATCCAACCGGTTC
>CAYINH010000336.1:0-2024 GCA_964364615.1 uncultured Gemmatimonadaceae bacterium | reverse complement strand
TGGTCGGGGGTTCGAGCCCATCATCGCCCACTGATCAAAGACCAAGCCCCGCCGGCGGTTAAGACGACGGGGCCTTGTCATTTTTGGCCTGTGGTGGACGGGGGTCTGCCAATGCCAGCCGCGGCGCCTCGGTTGATTCGCCTCCTACCTGATGAGCCCTTCTCCTGGGCCGGACGAAATGGGGACCAACACAAAATTCAGGGTTTGCGTGGGAGTCGTACACACGAGCGGTCCAGCAGCTGGCCACCGCTGGCGTATGTGTAGCCCATGGTACCCTTCGGCAGTCACATCAAACCAATAGGAGGCCAGAGACCCAACAGGTCCGCAGTAGAGGAAGTAATGCTTCGCGTGGTATTGGCCATCCGGCCCCGTGGTGACATTACGCACGATCGCGTCCTCACACGTCCACCCACCGAGGTAGGATCCAGTGCAGGTAGTCGAGCCAATGGTCACCCTGGCCCCGTTGAGCGGGTTACCGTTGAGTTGATCAGTTACTGTCCCGTAGAGGTCCAACCCGACCATCGGTGGTGATTCCGTCGGCCCTGCACCGCAAACCAACCCCCTGTCGTCGCGACAAGGATCCCTACCAACCAGCAGTGCTTGCGCGCCATCGTGCCACCTCCTCGGTTCATGGGTTGACCAATGGTGGCGTCGATGGGTCAATCGGGAATCAAGTCGGGACGCAATCTCTGTTAATCATATACATACTAATAGGTTATGATGTTATCAACACTATGCCCATCACCCTGTTGGCACCCTTCATCAGGAAATGTGGAAAAGTATTGACCCTAGATCGATCTTGACGCAGGCCCGCCACACTCCACTGGCAGTGTGTGGCGGAGCCACTGCCGGGGGCCGTAACGGAATGGCTCCACCGGCCGTTATGTCCACTCGGGCACGGATCTAGCCGGTCCCGACGTCCCTGGGAGGAAGACGACTGGGGTCGGGAACCGCGAGTGCGTCCCGCGCTTCCGCGGGGTGTCGGCTCCCCTTACAATCCCGCCATGCACGTTCTCCGAATCCATGATCTGGCGTTCGGCGATTCCACCGGGCGATCCGTCACCATCCGCGGGTGGGTCTCCACCACCCGTTCCTCCGGCAAGGTGGCCTTCGCGGTGATCCGGGACGGCACCGGCCTCCTCCAGTGTGTCCTGGTCAAGACCCAGGTCCCCGAGGCGACCTGGGCCCTCTTCCAGTCTCTGACCCAGGAGACCTCCGTGGCCGTGACCGGTGAGGTGCGGGCCGAGCCGCGGGCGCCCGGCGGGTTCGAGATGGGACTCACCGAGCTGCAGGTCCTCGGCCCGAGCCACGACTTCCCGATCACTCCCAAGGAGCACGGCACCGGGTTCCTGTTCGAGCATCGGCACCTCTGGCTCCGGAGCCGGAGGCAGACCGCGATCGCCCGGGTCCGGCACGAGGTGGTGCAGGCGATCCGGGACTTCTATTACGAACGCGACTTCGTCCTGGTCGATACCCCGATCCTGACCGGTTCGATCGGCGAGGAGGCGGGGAACCTGTTTGCCACCGACTACTTCGACCTGGGCAGCGCCTATCTGGCCCAGACCGGCCAGCTCTACGGCGAGGCGGCCGCCGCCGCCCTGGGCAAGATCTACTGCTTCGGCCCGACCTTCCGGGCGGAGAAGTCCAAGACCCGACGACACCTGACCGAGTTCTGGATGGTGGAGCCCGAGGTGGCCTGGAACGACTCGAACGCCAACATGGAGCTGCAGGAGGAATTCGTGAGCTACATCGTCGGCCGGGCGCTCGACCGCCGGAAGGAAGACCTGAAGGAACTCGAGCGGGATACGGCCCGACTCGAATCGGTGGTACCCCCGTTTCCCCGGCTGTCCTACACCGATGCGGTGGCCTGGCTCCAGTCGGCGGGGCATCCGATCGAGTGGGGGGCCGACATCGGCGGAGACGAGGAGACCCTGCTGGCGTCGCGGTACGATCGGCCGGTCCTGGTGTACAACTACCCGAAGGAGATCAAGGCCTTCTACATGAAGGAGAATCCGGACGACCCC
>CAYINH010000335.1:0-3225 GCA_964364615.1 uncultured Gemmatimonadaceae bacterium | reverse complement strand
CCGGGGGGCCCCACGACTTTTTGGTAATACCATGAACCGCGCCCCCCCGCTAGTCCTCGCCCTGCTGGCCCTGTCCGTGGTCCCCGCCCAGGGCCAGACCTCTGTCAGCGGGATTCGCGACCTGGCCTTCGGTGCGTTACCCGTCGGGATCACCACCACCATCCTCCCAACGGACCCGGTCAAGAGCGGTCAGTGGAACATGACCTCCCCGGTGGGGTCCCGCGTCTTCTTCCGTCTCACCCTGCCGAGTCAACTCAACGGCCCCGCTGGAGCGACGATGCCAGTGGACTTCCGGAATGGGGATGCCTTCATCCTGGAAGTCGCAGCGGGCGCGCAGCCTGATTATTTCAATCCCGGAGGGAACGTGAACCACCGATTCATCGGGAGCAACCAGGCCATCATCCGACTGGGCGGCCGGGCAACCCCCGCGCTTGGGCAGCGGAGCGGCGCCTACTCCAACACGGTCATCCTGACCATCTCACTGATCCGATGACTCGAACCCATTGCTGGCTTCTGGCGCTCTGCCTGTTCGTTCCGGACTCAGCCCGGGCTCAGGGGGTGCTGGTGGCGCCGCACGCCCTCTTCATCGACCACCAGACCCGGAGCGGATGGATCCAGCTCCACAATCCTGGGGCCGAACCGGCAGAGGTCAGCCTGAGCCTGCTGTTCGGATACCCAGTGACCGACTCGCTGGGGTACCTCGAGCTCAAGTTGGTGGAACAGCCCGACTCCACGTTTCCATCGGCGATGGGGTGGATTCAAGCCTTCCCCCGGCGGATGGTTGTCCCGCCCCAAGGCCACCAGACGATCCGGCTCATGGTCCGCCCGCCGGCCAACCTGGCCGACGGGGAATACTGGGCCAGGGTCATGATTGCCGCCAAGGGGGGTACCGCTCCGATTCAGACCAGTGACACCACCACTGGAATCCAGGTCGGGCTGACACTCGAGGTCCGGACCATCCTCCCCCTGCTCTACCGCAAGGGCACCCTCCAGACCGGGGTGGCGCTCTCTCAGCTCCGGGCGGAGCGGGTCGGTGACTCCCTGGTGGTGCGGACCAGGATGGCCCGGACCGGCTCCGCCGTCTTCCTCGGCACCGTGACAGGCGCGCTGCTCAACCAGGCCGGAACGGAGGTGGCCGGCTTCCAAGTCCCGATCAGCGTGTACTATGGCATCGAACCCCGCTTTGCCCTTTCTATGGCCGGCTTGCCCCCAGGGGGGTACCGGCTCCGGCTGGAGGTCGCCAGCTCCCGGGATGACATCGCCCCTGAATTGGTCCTTCCGGCGGCCACCGTCCGCGATTCGATACCCATCAGCGTGAGATGATCCGGCGCCTGCTCGCAGTCGGGTTCGCTCTGCTCGGGGCGACACCTCTCGCGGGCATGCAGGGCCAGGACCCCGAACCGGTCCTGGTCGAAATGCGATTGGGCCGCATCGCGGCCCGGACGGTGGCGGCCTACCAGGTGGACCGGGACGTGCTGATCCCGTTGCTGGCGTTCTTCGACCTGGCCGAGTTGCGAAGCCGACGGGAGCCCGACGGGACCCTGACCGCAATCTTCCAGCCCGGCAACACTGAGTTCCGGCTGACACCGGCAGGAGCTCGACTCACGGTGGCCGGTCGAGAACGGCCGCTGACCAGCAGAGAATTCCTTTCCCGACCGGACGACCTCTACCTGAGTGCAACGGTCATCGGATCGGTCCTCGATCTCAAGTGGGAGATCGACTGGTCGGACCTGGTGGTCACGGTCCTCGATCCCGAGGAGTTGCCGCTGGCCCGGCGACTGCGGCGCGAACGGTTCGCCCCTGGCCTCCTGGGCGGAGTGGAAGTGACGCTGGCGGACGGCCAGCTCAAGGAATCGCGCTACCCCGTGGAGGGGCTCGTGGCCGACTACAGTCTGCTGGTCCCCACGGACCCAGGCCCGAAGGGGGGGGCCTACTCTCTGGGAGTCGGGCTCAACCTGCTGGGCGGCTCGCTCGAATCCCGGGTCCAGAACCAGGGCGAGTTGAGCGCTGACAATCTCCGATTCGACCTGTCGTGGACTGGGGTGTGGCGCGACAACCGCTATCTGTCCCAGGTTCGCTTGGGGGACGGCTACGCTTCCGGCCCCAGGACCCGATCCATGATCGGAGTGGCTCTGGGGAATGTTCCGTTTCGCCGGCCTTCCATCCTGGGGGAGTTGCCATTCAGCGAGACCCTCGGGCCGGGGTGGCAGATCGAAGCGTTTCGGGGCGGCCGACTGATTGCCTTCGACTCGGTCAACGCGCTGGGGCAGTTCTCGATCGATGTCCCGATCCAATACGGCGAGAACCCGGTGGACTTCATCGCCTACGGTCCGTTCGGCGAGGTGCGACAATTCAATCGCACCTACCGGGTGCTGACCAACGCGATCCCTGCCCGGAGGCTGGAGTACGGCATCTCGCTGGGGGCCTGTCGGGGCACCGCGCCGTGCGAAGCGACCGGCAACGCGGACGTGCGTTACGGGCTCTCGACCCGGTGGACCATCAGCGGCGGGGTGGATCAGTTCTGGCGCGACACTCTGCCCGACCTGTCCCACCCGTACCTCGGCCTGAGTGGGAGCCTGACCAATGCCCTGGCCATTGACGCCGAGTATGTCGACAATGCCATCCTCCGGGGATCACTCCGATTCGAACCGTCCACCAACCTGCGCATCGAGGCCGAGGCCTCGCGGTTTGACACCACGATGATCGCGCCGATCCTGACCCCCGATGGCCGGCGGCGTCAGTACACCCTGTTCGCCCAGGCTCGGCCATTCCGGGGCCGGCTCCGGAACTGGTTCACGCTCGACGCCGCCTATGACCGAATCGAGAGTCGGGCTGACCGGTCCCAGTCGATCCGGCTGGCCGCCTCGCTCCAGCCCAATCAGATCCGGTTCATCCCCTCGCTTCGCTGGCGGCGCACGACGCCAAACGGGGGCCAGAGTTCCTCGTCGGAACTGAGCTACGGAATGAACCTCGTGGCCCTCCCGATCCGTTCTCTGGGCCCGGTGGTTGGCCAGCTGACCAGCCGGGCCGGGATGGACTTTGTCTCCGGTGGGACCCTCCAGTCCTGGTCCGCTTTCGTGAGCTACCCCGTGGTGGAGCACATCCGGTTCGAGCTGGCCTTTGACGGCGTTGAGGTGGGTCCAGAGCAAGGCGGTGGAGCCTTCAGCGCCCAGCACCTTTTCCGCGGCGAAATACAGCAGGATGGTGCCGAACAGCGCCTGGGCA
>CAYINH010000334.1:1413-3230 GCA_964364615.1 uncultured Gemmatimonadaceae bacterium | reverse complement strand
AACACCGGATTCTCGTCGGTCTGCTTCTGCGCCAGGTCCACGTCGAAGACGAACGGAGTGTCCCCCCGGCGCATCAGGAAGAAGTACCGGGCGGCGTCGGTCCCCACCCAGTCGAGCAACTCCCGGAGCGTCACAAAATCGCCGGCCCGCTTCGACATCCGGACTTCGCCCCCACCCCGCATCACCTTGACGAGCTGCACCATCGCCACCTCGAAAAAGTCCGCCGGATAGCCCAGCGCCGCCAGCGAGGCCCGCATCCGGGGGATGTAGCCGTGGTGGTCCGCACCCCAGACATCGATGATCAGGCCGAAGCCCCGCTCATGCTTGTCCCGATGGTAGGCGAGGTCGGGGACCAGGTAGGTGTAGCTGCCGTCGCTCTTCCGGAGCACCCGATCCTTGTCGTCTCCGAAGTCGGTGGTCCGAAGCCAGAGCGCACCGTCGGACTCGAAGGTCAGGTTACCCGCCGCCAGGTCCTTCAGGGTGGCCTCGATCGCCCCGCTGTCGTAGACGCTCTGCTCGGAGACGTGGACGTCGAACCGGGCTCCAAAATCAGCCAGCAGTTGATCCTGCTCGGCGCGCTGGTGCTCGAGGATGAAGCGCCGGAGTGGTTTCGCGGCCGCATCGAACCCACCCGCCAGGACCTCGGGCGGCAGGGTGGCGTTCGCCTCGGCGGCTGCCTCGACCAGATACTCCCCGTGGTACCCGCCCTCCGGAATCGAGGCGGTCTGCCCTCTGGCCTGCTGAATCCGGGCCCAGAGACTGGCCACCACCCGATCGATCTGGACCCCGGCATCGTTGATATAGAACTCCCGGACCACCTCGTGGCCGGTCCATTCCAGCAGGGAGGCCAGCGCGTCGCCCAGGGCAGCCCCCCGACCGTGACCCACATGGAGCGGCCCGGTGGGATTGGCGGAGACGAACTCGACGTTGACCCGCCGACCCGCGCCGACGGTGCTCCGGCCGTAGCGGTCCCCCTGCTCGATGATTCCCCGGACCGCACCGGCCAGCTCGGCATCGGCCAGCCAGAAGTTGATGAACCCCGGGCCGGCGATCTCGGCCCGGGTGATCACCCCGGCCGGCAGGGTGAGCTCCGACAGAATGCGCTCCGCCACCAGCCGCGGATTGCTCCGCAGTGGTTTGGCGAGCACCATGGCCAGATTGGTGGCCAGGTCTCCGTGGCCCACCTCCCGGGGCCGCTCGAGGACGAACGTCGCGTCGGCGCCACCCAGGTGATGGGCGACCCGCTCGAGTTCACGCTGGAGGAGGGGGTTCACTCGGAGGCCTTTTCCTTCGGCTTGGCGGGGGCCGGCTCGGCCTTGGCGGGTTTGGCATCACTCACCACGGCCGGCTTGGGATCGGCCCCTTCGGTCGGCGCCTTCCGAGGTCCCTTTCCGTCCTTGCCGTAGTCGGTGATGTAGAAGCCGCTGCCCTTGAACACCAGGCCCGCGCCGCCGGAAATCCGGCGATCGGCCAGCCGGCCGCACTCCGGGCACTTGAACCGGGGGCGGTCGGACATCTTCTGAAGCTTCTCGAACTGGTGCCCGGCGGGGCACTCGTACTCGTACGTTGGCATTGCCTATTCCCGTAACTGAAACCAGCCCATAAACTTAGACCTCGAGTGTCGAGCGGGCAAGCTGGGCCTGGGGCAATCTCCCGGCCCGAGAATCAGGTCCGGAGCTCGCTCAGCAGCGCCTGGCCTTCGCCCCGAATCCGGACGGCACGGTCCGGGGCTCAAGCCCCTTCCGCCGCGAACGATTCAAGCAGCGGCCAGGGGATGACATGCCCCCCCTTGAACCGCTCGAGCCGGATCTTCCCGA
>CAYINH010000334.1:0-1403 GCA_964364615.1 uncultured Gemmatimonadaceae bacterium | reverse complement strand
AAGGCCGGCCGCCGGGAGCCGGGCGGCTTCCGCCTGAACCTGATCCTCGCTGAGGTACTGGTCACGGTCGCCCATCACAATGGTGACCTGGGCCGCCTCCAGCCGATCCCGATGCTGCTCCAGATCCAGGTCCGGCGGGACTCCACCTCCCCACAGGACGAGCCGGGTCGGGCGCACCTTCCCCAGCGCGACCCACCGACACCCCGTCGCGGTGCCCTGGGAGAAGGCGTGCACCTGGACCGGCACATCGGCACCGACCTGGGCCCGGATGTCGCCCAGCAGCTGATCCAGATAGCGCACGTAATCATCGATTTCGGCCAGCCGCTCATGGCTGGTCATCCAGGTGGCCCCCACCCGTCGAGTCTTCGGGTTGGTGTAATACCGGTTGAGCGCCTCGGGGGCGACGACGAGCCGCGTGGGGGTGATGGCCGGTCGGAACCACCCCAGGAAATCGCCGGCCAGCATCCCGAAGCCGTGCAGCACGACCCAGACCTCGCGGACGTCCTGCTCGCCCCCGGCTGAGTGATAGAGCGCTGTGCGAGACACGGTGAGATGCTGCTCCCGCATCGCCAGGGGCGGCAGCTCGGGAGCGTCGGGGCTCGTCAACCGGCGTAGCGGCCCCAGGCCGTGCGGAAGACATCGCTGATCTCCCCGATGGTGGCCCGGACCCGGACCGCCTCGATGATGGCCGGCATCAGCGGGTCGGCGGTGCCAGCGGCGTTTGTCAGCGCCTGCAGCGCGGCGGTCACGGCCGCCGGAGTTCGACGGTGCCGTGCTTCGGTCAGCCGGGCATGCTGCCGGCCAGCCAGCTCGGAGTAGTCCGGCGCATCCACCCTGGGCGCTGCCGATTCGTCGGTGAACCGGTTGACACCGACCACGACCCGGTCGCCCCGCTCGACTTCCTGCTGGTAGGTCCAGGCACTTCTGGCGATGGCATCCTGGAAGTAACCCAACTCCACCGCCCGGGCTGCCCCACCCAGCCGATCGACCTCCTCGATCAGGCCGAGGGCCTCGGTCTCGATCTGATCGGTCAGGCTCTCCAGGTACCAGCTTCCGCCCAGCGGATCCGCCGGACGGGTGGTGCCACTCTCGTGGGCCAGCACCTGCTGGGTCCGGAGGGCCAGGGTCGCTGACTCGGCCGTGGGGAGGGCCAGGGCCTCGTCATACCCGTTGGTGTGGAGTGACTGGGTTCCCCCGAGGATCGCCGCCAGGGCCTGCACCGTAACCCGCACCACATTGTTGAGCGGCTGCTGAGCTTGCAGGGTGACGCCCCCGGTCTGGGTGTGGAACCGGAGTCGGCAGGTGGCGTCATCGGCCTGATGCCGCTCCCGGAGGAGGGTGCTCCAGAGCCGTCGCGCCGCCCGGAACTTGGCCACTTCCTCGAACAGGTCGTTGTGCGCCGC
>CAYINH010000333.1:0-3234 GCA_964364615.1 uncultured Gemmatimonadaceae bacterium | reverse complement strand
CCGCAGATCGGCGAGCACGCGGTGCGCGGAGTCATGACCCACTCGGGCGACGGGGTCTACCGGTCCACCGACGCGGGGAAGACATGGCGGTCGATCGGTCTGGAGGCCACTCGCCACATTGCCCGGATCGTGGTGAACCCCTCCAACCCCGACGTCGTCTATGTGGCGGCACAGGGTGCGCTCTATGGCCCGTCGGCGGAGCGCGGGGTGTACAAGTCGAGCGACGGCGGCACCACCTGGAAACGGGTGCTGTACGTGGACGAGCGCACCGGGGCGGTGGAATTGTCCCTGGATCCGACCAACCCCCGGATCCTGTACGCCGCGATGTGGGAGCATGGCCGGCTGCCGTGGAAGATCATCAGCGGTGGCCCAGGGAGCGGGCTGTACAAGTCTACCGATAGCGGCGAGAGCTGGGAGCGGATGACCGAAGGGCTGCCCCGGGAGATGGGCAAGATGGCGATCGCCGTCAGCCCCTCCAACCCGGACAAGGTGTACGCCCTGATCGAGAGCGATTCCTACCAGGATGCCCGGGGTCTGTACCTCTCGACTGACCGGGGGGGCCACTGGAGCCTGGTCACCGGCGACCCCCGCCTGGTCCAGCGAGCGTGGTATTACATCGAGCTGTTTATCGACCCCAAGGACGAGAACCTCCTGTACGTCCTGAGTGCGCCAGCCCTCCGGTCGAAGGACGGCGGCAAGACCTGGGAGACCCTCTCCGGGACCCACGGCGATTTCCACGACCTGTGGATCAATCCCGATAATCCCGCCAACTTCATCATCTCCAACGACGGAGGCGCCGCCATCAGCTTCGACCGGGGCGCGAGCTGGAGTTCCCAGAGCGTCTTGCCGACGGCCCAGTTCTACCGCGCCAACGTGGACAACCAGTTTCCGTACCGGATCTATGGAGGCCAGCAGGACAACAGCTCCGTGGCAATCGCAAGCCGGGAGCTGGGCAGTGGTGGGATCACCACTGCCAGCTGGACCTCCTCGGCGGGCGGAGAGAGTGCCTTTCTCGCCTTTGATCCCGACAATCCCCGGTATGTGCTCGGCGGGAGCTATCAGGGGACGATCGAGGTGCTGGACACCAAGGCCACCGCCGGCACCCAGATCATGGCCGCACCCATTCAGTACCTGGGGATGGACGCCAAGGACATGAAGTACCGGTTCAACTGGAATGCGCCGATCATCTGGAGCCGGCACGAGCCGAACACCTTCTATCACGGCGCACAGGTTCTGCTGAAGACCACCGACATGGGCAAGACCTGGCAGGAGGCGTCGCCTGACCTGACCCGGAACGAGAAGGCCAAGCAGGGGACTCCCGGGGGACCATACACCAATGAGGCGGTCGGGGCGGAGAACTACGGGACCCTGGCCTATGTCGCGGAATCACCCCACGAGGCGGGGGTGATCTGGACCGGCAGCGATGATGGGTTGGTGCAGTTGACGCGCGACGGCGGGAAGACCTGGAAGAATGTGACGCCGCCTGGACTGGCCGAGTGCCTGGTCAATGCGATCGAGGTGTCCCCCTTCGACAAGGCAACCGCCTACATCGCCACCACCCGATACAAGTTCAACGACCACACTCCGGGGCTCTACAAGACCACCGACTACGGGGCCAGCTGGACCCGGATCGACCGGGGGATTCCGGCCGACGCCTTCACCCGGGTCGTCCGGGAGGACGATGTCCGGCGGGACCTGCTCTTCGCCGGAACCGAACGCGGGCTCTTCCTGTCCTGGAATGGCGGGATGGACTGGTCGCCGTTTCAGTTGAACCTGCCGGTCACCCCGATTACCGACCTCCGGGTCCACCAGGGGAATCTGATTGCGGCGACGTCCGGTCGATCGTTCTGGGTTCTGGACGATCTGACGATGATCCGTCAGTACCGGACGGAGACGCCAGCCCTCGCGATGTATCAGCCGGGCAGCGCGGTGCTGGCCAACGGCGGAAGCGAGCTGAACTCATCGGACCCGAAGGTCACCGGGGCCACGACCTTCCGCGGGGTCAATCCCGCCAACGGCATCGTCCTCTACTACCAGCTGCCGGACTCCACGGCCGAAGGTGATCTGACCCTGGAGATCGCGGACGCCGACGGGAACCCGGTGCGGACCATTGCCTCACGGAAGCCGGTCGACGGCACGACCTGGGCTGGCGGACCCGATGCCGACCCGGTTCTCTCCAGGGCCAAGGGCCTGAACCGATTCGTGTGGGACCTGCGGTACCCGACCGTGCCAGGCATCCAGGGGGTGTACCTGGAGGCCAGCTACCGGGGGCACAAGGCGGTTCCGGGTCGGTATCGGTTCACCCTCAAGCGGGGCGACCAGGCGGTCGTGACCGAAGCGGACATCCTTCCGAATCCGCTGTATGCCATCGATGGGGCCGGGTATCGGGAGTACCACGAGGTGATGGCCGAGATGGAACATGAGCTCACGGTCATGCACCAGACGGTGACCAGCCTGTTCGACAAGCAGACCCAGCTCGCGGCCATCCTCAAGGCGCTGCCGACCGGGGAGAAGTACGCCGTCGTGGCCCGGGACGGCGAGGCCCTGTTGGCGGCGTTGAGGGCGTGGGACGAGGCGATGGTACAGCGGAGGTCGAAGGCCTACGACGACGTGGAGAATTTCCCCAACCAGTTCACCGCCAACTACATCTTCCTCATCAACCAGACCGAGAGTGATCTGCCTCGGGTCACCCAGCCGTCCCGGAATCGGCTGGCGGAGCTGAACGCCCAGTGGGCGGAGTTCAAGGTTCGGGCCGATGCCTTCCTGGCCGATGGCATCCCGGCCTTGAACCGGAAGCTCTGGGAGGTGGGGGTGGGCGCGATCTGGAAGGAATGACGCGGCCGCTTGACCGGGGCCGCCGGAGCGGCTAGCCTTTCCCCCCTCGCGGCAGGGTAGCTCAGCTGGTTAGAGCACGGCACTCATAATGCCGGGGTCGCGGGTTCGAGTCCCGCCCCTGCTATTCCTCTCGCAAGCTTCGAGGACATTATTCGGACTCGGGGCTTCGCCACGAGTCCCGCCACGGCACTGGTCTTCGTTCCGCGACAGACCGCGATGCCGAATCATAAAGTTAGCATATGGCATATATTGGTCACTGGGGAGTTGGGCGCCGCCATCGCGGTTCCCGGCTCCCCCCAGCCCGGGAGGTGCGTGGTGGCCAACGGTCATGGACCGGCGGATGCCCGGCGGGCCGAGGCGCTGCGCGCCGGCCAGAGTCGGATCCTCGAGAAGATCGCC
>CAYINH010000332.1:0-3266 GCA_964364615.1 uncultured Gemmatimonadaceae bacterium | reverse complement strand
GCCCGCGCCGTCGTCTCAGCGACTGCGGGAGTCTGCACCGGTGCCTGGACGGCCGGCTGGTCGGGAGCCGGGGCGGTTCGCGGCCGGGTGCGTCGCGGCAGCGAGTCTCCCCCGGGCCGGGCAGCCGGCCGGCGCACCCGGGGCGCGCCCGTGGCAGCGCTGGTCGGGGCCGGCACCGCCAGGGTCAGGGTCGCGGTGTCCGTCGGGATTTCTCCAGGCACACTGTCCGGCCGGGGGCCCAGCACCTCAAACACCGGCGCCAGGAGGACGAAGGTCGGCCGCCCGGTCGATTCCTCGACTCCGATCAGGAACCACGCCATGCTGGCCAGGGTGATCGCCCCCGCGCCAGCCACCCAGCGGAGACTGGTCCGCTTGGTGTGTTCCAGCGCCTCCGACCGCTCCTGCTCGATGTACTGGAGCCGGTAGTTGAATCGAACCGCCGGCAGTTGGGCCCCACCGGGGTCGGAGCCGCCCGTCCCCCCCTCCCTGTCGGTCGGAATCAGCCACATCGGCGGCGCGAGATGCTGGTGCCGCTCCCGCTGCCGAGCCCGACCGTAGCGGAGCCCGTAGAGCAGCAGGAGCACGATCCCGAGCGCGGCGATGACGAGCGGCGCTACTGCCTGCCAGACGAACGGTTCCTGCCTCCGAACTTCATCCAGCAGCAGCGATCCCTGGTACAGCAGCTCGGGCGCCAGTTTGACGGTGACCTGGAACGGTCCGCTCGTCTCCGGAAGGTCGGTGGTCCGGACCAGGACTCCGATCGGGTCGCTGCCATCGGACAGCCGGTACAGCCCCTGGCGTGACACCGCTGTCGCTCCCCGGAGCTCCAGGACCTCACCGTCAATCCGGAAGCTCCGGTCCTGGAACTCCTGGGGAGCCGATTTGACCCGGGCAATCCACTCCTGGCCCACGGCGGGTGCCGCGGTTCCGGCCAGCAGGCCGAGCAGGGGGAGGATGAGGTGTGGGCGCATCAAGGGGAAACTACCCCCCATTTGGGCCCACCACTACCTCCAGGGGCACTCCGGCACCGTCCCGCCCGGGGCCATCCCCGCCGGGGTCCGTCCTCGGATTACTATTGGCTCATGCCGAGCTGGTGCGCCGGAACCTCAGGGCCACCGGGGAAATGATGTGGGACTTTCAGCAGGAGCGGATGCGATGGACTGCCGGTTTCGTTACAGCGTTCTGATCGCCGTTCTGCTGACGGCTTCTCCCGCGGCTGCCCAGAGCTCATCCGTGCTGCCTTCCGGTGTGACCCCCGACATGGTGGCGGAGGGGAAAAAGCTCTTCACCGGGCCGGGACTCTGCCTGGCCTGCCATGGGCCGCTCGGGAAGGGCGGGATCGGCCCCGACCTGACCGACACCGTCTGGTTGCACCCGCAGGTCCTGGACTTCGAGGAGTTGGTCAAGGCGATCACCACCGGATTTTCCCTGGAGGTGTCCCAATCCGGCCAGCTTATGCCCCCGCGGGGGGGCTCCAACCTGAAGGACGCTGAGGTCCGGGTCGTGGCGGCCTATGTCTGGACCTTGAGTCGCGGCGGCCCCGGTCGATGAGCCCGTCCGGCTTGTTCGGTCGGCACCGGGACTAGAACTCAACGGCCCCCCAACGGAGGCACTATGTCCACCAGCTTCCTCCAGTCCGTCCATGCCTCCTTCGAGCGCGCGGCCCGGCTGACCGATCACGAACCCGGTCTGCTGAGTCATATCCAGGCCTGCCACGCCCTGGTCCGGTTCGGTTTTCCGATTCGCCGCGACGACGGTACCCTGGAGACCATCAGCGCCTGGCGGGCCCAGCACAGTCACCATCGACTCCCTACCAAGGGAGGCATCCGGTTCGCCCCGGACGTCAATGAGGACGAAGTGGTTGCCCTCGCTTCCCTGATGACCTACAAGTGCGCCCTGGTCGACGTCCCGTTCGGTGGCGCGAAGGGCGCCATCCGGATCGATCCCCGAACGTACTCCATCGGCGAACTCGAGCGGATCACCCGGCGCTACACCTTCGAGCTGGTCCGGAAGAACTTCATCGGCCCCGGCCTCGACGTTCCGGCCCCCGACTACGGCACCAGCTCCCGGGAGATGGCCTGGATCGCCGACACCTATTCCCAGTTGCGGACCGGGGAACTTGATGCCATGGCCTGTGTCACCGCCAAGCCGGTGGAGCAGGGCGGGATTCACGGCCGCACCGAAGCCACCGGTCGGGGGATCTTTTTCGGGGTGCGGGAGATCTGCAGCGACCCCACCCTGATGAAAGAAGTCGGGCTCGACCCCGGACTGGGTGGCAAGCGGGTGGTGGTTCAGGGTCTGGGCAACGTCGGGTATCACGCCGCCAAGTTCCTGGCCGAAGGCGGGGCCGTTCTGGTTGGCCTGGCCGAACGGGAGGGCGCGATCCATAACGCTGACGGGCTCGACCTCGAGGCGGTCATGGCACACCGCAAGGCCACCGGCTCGATCCTCGATTATCCGGGGGCCGCGAATCTGACCACCAGCCAGGCGGCCCTCGAGTTGGCCTGCGACATCCTCGTCCCGGCCGCCCTCGAGCAGCAGATCACCGAAGACAACGCCAGCCGGATCGAGGCGAAGATCATTGCCGAAGGGGCCAACGGGCCGACCACGCCAGCCGCCGATGAGATTCTCCATGTGCGCGGGATCCTGGTCATCCCCGACATCTACATCAACGCCGGCGGGGTGACGGTAAGCTACTTCGAATGGCTCAAGAACCTGTCGCACGTCCGGTTCGGCCGGATGGAGAAGCGGTTCGAGGAAGGGGCCTTCAACCGGATCGTGGCCGCGATTGAGTCTTCCACCGGCAAGGCGATTCCGGACCAGGAGCGGCGGCGCCTGGTGGCCGGGGCCCGCGAGGAGGACATCGTCAACAGCGGGCTGGAGGAGACGATGATCACCGCCTGGCAGCAGATCAGGGAGACCAGAGAGCGCCTGCCGACCGCGGTGGACGCCCGGACGGCCGCCTTCGTCACCTCCATCAACAAGGTGGCGCGGGCCTACGGCGACCTCGGCATCTTCCCCTGATCGCGGCTTGACGGGCGGCGGCCCGGGTCGGTAGGATGCGGCCTCGCCAGAGGTTGCCCCGATCCCCCGGAGGGCCCGATCCGCCTCAAGCCGTTTCTCGCAGTTCGGCCCCGCCCCGAGGATGTCGACCGGGTCTGCGAAGTCTACCGGCGTTGCATGGAGCTCTACACCGAGCGCCCCGGAGACGAAGTCGCGGTCTCGACCAGGATCGCGAAGAGCGAGAGCCAGAGCGTCGAGGCGTT
>CAYINH010000331.1:0-3286 GCA_964364615.1 uncultured Gemmatimonadaceae bacterium | reverse complement strand
GCTACCGGCCGGCTTCAATCGGCAGGCTGATCCGGGTGGTTTCCCATTCCAGGATCAACACCGTGGCGCCACCTCGCGATTCCTGCCGGATCGTGAACTGTTCCACCATGGTCCCCAGGTGACCCGCCGCGACCTTCGCCCGACCAATCTCGGTGGCCTTCACCTTGTCGTAGGATCCTTCATCTCCCCACTGCTCGGTCGAGCCGTTGAGCACCACATCCCAATCCGACTTGCCAGGCACGGTATAGAGCGAGGTGGCCCCGGCCGGGATCCGGATCCCCGCCACCATGATCGGGGCGGTGGCATGGATGGTGGTGAGCTCGTTGGCCCCCGTGCGCCAGAGCTTCCCGAATGGCACCTGGGTTCCGCCGATCATCTGGCGCCCCCGCAGGGAGGGCCGGCCATAGCAGACCTTGACCGTGGCCGATCCGACCGTGAACGATATGGAATCGAGCGGGCTGGCCCGCTTGGTGAGGGATTCGGCGCTGGCGGTGGTCTGACAGACCGGGTCCTTGAGCGGGAGGGCGGTAAAGAGTCCTCCCAGCAGTACCAACACTGATGTCATGCGTGCACTCCTGCAACAGGGAAAGAGGGACGAGGCGGAACAGGCTCCAGGCTGACGGCCTCGAACGCGCGCCGGGCCAAGGCGAGAGCGGCGTCGGGCGTGGCCGCGAGACAACAGAGGTGACCCATCTTCCGGCCCGGGCGGGGCGCCCGCTTGCCGTACAGATGCAGGTTCACTCCGGGCATCGCGAGGACCCGTTCCCAGGGCGGTTCGCCGTGCTGCCAGAGGTCGCCCAGCAGGTTGACCATGCAGACCGGTGACAACAGCGCGGGCGCGCCCAGGGGAAGCCCGCAGAGGGCCCGAATCTGCTGCTCGAACTGGTCGGTGCCACAGGCGTCGATGGTATAGTGTCCGCTGTTGTGAGGGCGAGGGGCCAGCTCGTTGGCATAGAGCAGGCCACCGTCGGCCACGAACAGCTCGACCGCCATCACCCCCACGTAGTCCATCCCTGAGGCAATCCGCTCCGCCAGGGCCACGGCTGCGGCGGCCTGAGCGCTTCCAATTCGTGCCGGGACCACTGAGGTAAACAGGATCCCGTCCCGGTGGACGTTCTCGGCGACTGGGAACGGAGCCGTGGTTCCGGAATCATCCCGGGCGAGTACCACCGAGAGCTCCAGCTCCAGGGCGAGTCGGCGCTCGAGGACGCAGTCCACCTGGCCGAACCGATGCCACGCGGCCTCCAGCTCGGCACCGGAGGTGACGGTTGCCTGTCCCTTGCCGTCGTACCCGAGTCGGCTGGTCTTGAGCAGGGCAGGAGTGCCGATGGCCCCCCACGCGACGGCCAGGTCCTCTCGATTCCGGACTGCGGCGAACGGGGCCGTCGGGATGCCGTGTTGCTGGAAAAAGTTCTTCTCCCTGATCCGGTCCTGGGCGATGGCCACCGCGGCAGGGGGTGGCACGACCCGGGTGGCTTCCGCCAATCGATCCAGGGCCCGGGCCGGGACGTTCTCGAATTCGGTAGTGACCGCGGCACAGCCCTGGGCGAGGATGGTCAGTCCTTCAGGATCATCATAACCGAACTGAAGGTGTTGACTGGCCACTCCCCCAGCCGGACTGTCGGGATCCGGGTCCAGCACCCAGACATCGAACCCCATCGAACGGGCCCGAGGGGTGAACATCCGGCCGAGCTGACCTCCGCCCAGCAGGCCGAGGGTCGCGCCGGGGCGGATCATGCGTCCGGCGGAAGCGACTGGGATCGGACCTGCGCTGCCTGAGCCTGACGGAACTCCGCCAGGCGGCGACCGAGGTCGGGGTTGTCCCCCGCCAGCAACGACACGGCGAACAATGCGGCGTTGTGGGCCCCGGCCTCGCCGATCGCGAAGGTGGCGACCGGCACCCCACTCGGCATCTGGACGATGGACAGCAGCGAATCGAGTCCGTTCAGATGCTGGCTGGGCACCGGAACGCCGAGAACCGGGAGGGTCGTCTTGCTGGCCAGCATGCCGGGCAGGTGGGCGGCGCCTCCGGCCCCGGCGATGATGCATCGAAGTCCCCGGGACTCGGCCTCTTCGGCGTACTGAAAGAGCAGGTCCGGGGTCCGGTGGGCAGAGACGACCTTGGCCTCGAACGGGACCCCGAATTCGGTGAGCCGCTCAGCGGCCCGACGCATCACCTCCCAGTCGGAGGTACTGCCCATCACGAGGCCAACTTTGGGTCCAGTCATGGTCTCCGGTCCGTGGTTCAGGTCAGACGGTGGCTCGGGTGCGCATCATGGTGCCCCGCTCGGCGAGCGCGGCCTGTCCCGCGGCCAGTCGCGCCACCGGAACCCGGTACGGGGAACAAGAGACGTAGTTCATTCGCTGGGCCTCGCAGAAGGCGATGGCTTCCGGCTCGCCCCCGTGCTCGCCGCAGATGCCCAGCTTCAGGTCCTGTCGGCCTTGTCGCCCGAGTTGAACGGCCATCGCCATCAGTTTCCCGACCCCCTGCAGGTCGAGCACCTGGAACGGGTCGTCCCCGATCAGGCCCTGCTCGAGGTACAGCGGCAGGAACATCCCCGAGTCATCCCGGGAGAGCCCCCAGGTCGTCTGGGTCAGGTCGTTGGTGCCGAACGAGAAGAACTGGGCCTCGCGGGCAATCTCGTCCGCCGTCAGGGCGGCCCGGGGCAGTTCGATCATGGTCCCGATCAAGTAGGGCACGGCAATCTGCCGCTCCCGGAAGACTTCCTGTGCCACCTGCCGTACCACCTGGGCCTGGCTCCGGAACTCCCGCACATGAGCGACCAACGGGATCATGACCTCCGGCTCGACCCGGCCCCCTCGCACGGCCACGGTGCAGGCCGCCTCGAAGATGGCCCGGACCTGCATGGCGGTGATCTCGGGATAGACGATGCCGAGCCGGCAACCCCGGAGGCCGAGCATCGGATTGACCTCGCTCAGTCGATCGACCGCTCGCTGGACCTCCTCGGGGGTCGTCCGCATGGCGGTGGCCAGCGTTTCCATCTCCTCCCGCTCCTTGGGCAGGAACTCGTGGAGCGGGGGGTCAAGCAGCCGGATCGTGACCGGGAACCCCTCCATGGCACGGAAGATCCCCTCGAAGTCGGCCCGCTGCATCGGCAGCAGCTTGGCCAGCGCCATGCGGCGACCGGCTTCGTCTGCCGCGAGAATCATCTCCTGCATGGCCCCGATCCGATCGCCCTGGAAGAACATGTGCTCAGTCCGGCAGAGCCCGATCCCTTCGGCCCCGAAGTCCCGCCCCCGATGGGCATCTGCCGGGGTATCGGCG
>CAYINH010000330.1:0-3309 GCA_964364615.1 uncultured Gemmatimonadaceae bacterium | reverse complement strand
AAGTGTCGGTGAAGGTAATCTGCTGCACGCCGTTAACGTAGCCGACCACGTTCTTGCTGGCGTCGCGCGTAATGACCACTTGGGCGTAAGTGTTGGCCGCAAGCGGGGCACCCGGCCCGGTGACCACCCCGCCAGTATCAGCGACTGACCTGCTCCCCCTGCCCACCCCGGATGAAGTGATCGATCCGAAACTCCAGGATGCATCCCGGCGTCGGGCAGAGCAGATTTACCAGCGGGCAGGTGACTCCTTTGCGCGGCGGGCCCAGGCCGCCTTCATCGTGGCTTCGATCCACGCGGAGGGCGGCCGGTTCGCCGATGCAGACCTCTGGACCACACGTGCCATGTTGGTGAATGACTCCGCCCCGGCGGGCACTGAGCGCAACCGCCGCCGGGACAACTACGGAAACTTCCAGGCGCAGCTGCGCCGCCGGCTTCAACTATCGGATCCGCCGTGACCGAACCGAAGATCGCCACTTCCGTGTACGCCCGCACCGACCTGGGGAAAACGCGGCAGATCAACGAGGACACCTTCCTGGTCGCCGACCTGAGCAGCGGTCGGTCACGGATCGAGTCGGAACTGGCGGAGTGCCACGTTGGCCCGCGGGGGCTGCTCTTCCTGGTCGCCGACGGCATGGGTGGTGCCGCCGCCGGCGAGCTCGCCAGCGCGATGGCCGCGGACCTGATCTACGGACATCTGATCGGGACCTGGACCAAGGAACCGGAGGAGGAGGTCACCGAGGATCGGTTCACCCTCAGGCTCCGCGAGGCAGTGGAGCTCGCCAACCTCCAGATTCACAGCTACGCCAAGGACCACTCCGACCTGCGGGGGATGGGCACCACCGCCACCGTCGCGGGGGTCTTCGGGACGAGTCTCTATTTCGCCCAGGTCGGCGACAGCCGGGCCTACGTGGTCCGCCATGGCAAGGCGGTCCAGCTCACCAGGGACCAGTCCCTGACCCAGCGCCTCGTCGATGCCGGCGAGATGACCGAGGAGCAGGCCGAGACCAGCGCGCGCCGGAACATCATTCTCCAGGCGCTCGGACCGGACCCGAAGATCTCGGTGGAACTGAGCTACGAGAAGCTGCGCCGGGGCGACACCCTGATCCTCTGTTCGGACGGCCTGTCGGGCCAGGTCAAGCGGGAGGAGATCGCCGAGATGGTGAGTACCCAACCCGACCTGGAACGGCTGGGGAAAGCCCTGATCGCCCTGGCCAATGAGCGGGGAGGGCCGGACAACATCACGGTGGTGCTGGCCCGATTCGAGGGAGAGGGCCTCCAGCCGGCCGATGAGGCAGGCCTGGAGTATCACCAGTATCCGACCAGTGCCGAGCAGGAGGCGGCCGCGCCCCCGCCGGTCGAGTTCGTCCGAGCCCCGGTCCCCACCCCGAGGTTGGGGTCGCCGATCGGGATGGCCCTGCTGGTGGTCGGGAGCATTGTGGTTCTCCTCGCGCTCTTCTTCGCCCTTGTCTGAGCCGGGTGGCGGCCGGAAGCCGGTCGCCGCCGTCCTCATCGTCCAGACCGGGCCTCGAACCGGTCAACGGCTCCGGCTGGACGCCGATTTCGCCACCCTGGGCCGACACCCGTCCTCCGATCTGCAGCTGGACCCCGAGCGCGACCTGGAGGTCTCTGCCCGGCACGCCGCGGTGTTCCGGCAGGGACCCACCTTCGTGGTCCGCGATCTGGGAAGCACCAACGGGACCTGGTTGAACGGGGAACGGGTCCGGAGCGATGAGGCCTTGGAACCCGGTGACCGGATCCGGCTGGGCGCCCGGGGCCCGGAGGTCGAGTTCACCCTCACCACCATCGAGCACCGTCCGCCGCCCCGGATGGCCGATCCGGACCCGATCGCACCACCGGGTGTCCGCCCAGCCCCAGGACAACCGGCTGCCCCGGCTCGGGCCGTCGCCGACGACCCGGCGGACACCGACCTCAAGATCCGGATGGAGGTGGCCCGCCAGACCGATCGGTTGCGGCATCGGATCGCCGGGGTCGTCCTGGTGATCGTGGTGATCGCGGCGTCGGTGGCGGGCTGGTTCCTCTACCAGGCGTCGCTCCGCCGGCAAGCCTTGGCGGTCGAGCGCACTCGACTGACGGGCCGGGTGGACAGCCTGCAGCGCGGACTGGTGACCGCCGGCGAACAGGCGGCGGGACTCCGGATCGCCCTCGACAGCGCCCGGATGGAAGGGGAGCAGCTGCGTCGACTGGTCGCTGCCCGGGGCGAGAACCGGGACTCCCTGGTGGCGCTGGACAGTCGGATCGAAGAGGCGGTGACCCGACACGGCCGGCTGATTGACGCGGCCACCTTCGACGTGGCCGATCTGGTGGAGGCCAACGCCCCGGCGGTGGTGATGGTCTTCGCCGAGTTCAGTGACGGACGGACGGTGAGTGCGACCGGGTTCCTGGCGCGTGGCGCGGGGGACAGCGGGACGGTGGTGACGGCCCGCCATGTGGTGACGGACGGCTCCGGTCGGCCGGCGACGCGGATTGCGGTCGCGCTGGTCGGACGGCAGGGGATCTACCGGGCACGACTGGTGGCCCGCCACGATTCGCTCGATCTGGCCGCGCTCCGGATCTACAGCCGGATCGGGTTCCCGGTGGTGACCCGGATCGAGAATCGGCGGAGCGATGCCGGCGACCCGGTGGCCCTGGTGGGTTATCCGCTGGGTCTCGACCTCCCGATGGGCAGCGACACCAGCGGGGTCGCCCTCTCCCCGACGACCACGACCGGCTCGGTGACCCGGATGCTCGACGGGCTGATCCTGCTCGACGGCTACGGCGCCGAGGGAGCCAGCGGCAGTCCGGTCTTCGGGGTGACCGGCGGGGTGATCGGGATGCTCTACGGTGGGCAGCCCGGAACCGGGGGGAGGATCATCTATGCCGTTCCGGCGGCCGCGATCCTCAAGGTACTGGAGCCGCGGTGAGCCGGCCTAGTGGAGCAGGAAGGCCCCGATCCCCAGGGTGCCTCCGAGGACCACCACCAGCCAGAACGCCCACTGCACCAGGTCCCTTCCCAGCACGTCCAACGACGCGAGTCCGGTCCGCTCCCGCACCGGGCCCCAGAGGCCGCCCGGCCGCACTCTCGTGAAAAAGCGATCGAGCACCTCGGCCGGCTCCGGCGGGCTCAGCAGCATCACCGGGAACCAGACCGCCAGCGAACCGAAGGCGGTGAGGGCCAGCCGCTCCCCGAAGCTCATCCCCGCAAGGACCGGGAGGTAACTCGCCACGGCGAGGATCAACCAGGCGGCCATGGCGCTCAACTCGGCCCAGGCATTGATCCTCCACCAGAACCAGCTCAGCAGCAGGACCAGC
>CAYINH010000329.1:0-3337 GCA_964364615.1 uncultured Gemmatimonadaceae bacterium | reverse complement strand
GGCGCCAACATGGGGATTCTGCGGATCGACCATCCGGACATTCTGGACTTCATCTCCTGCAAGGACGACACGACCAAGATCACCAACTTCAATATCTCCGTCGCGGTCACCGACGCCTTCATGACGGCGCTCGCCCGGGATGAGGACTACGCCCTGATCCACCCCGCCACCGGTGAGGTCACCGGTCGGCTGCGGGCAGCGCAGGTCTGGCAGAAGATCATCCACGGCGCCTGGAAGACCGGCGAGCCGGGGGTGTTCTTCGTCGATCGCGCCAACTACTACAATCCGGTGCCGCGCATCGGACTGTACGAGGCGACCAATCCCTGTGGCGAGCAGCCCCTCCTGCCGTACGATGTCTGCAATCTGGGCTCGATCAACGTGGGCGAGTTCGTGGTCTCCGGCCAGATCGACTGGGCCCATCTCCGTCGGGTGGTCCATCTCTGCACCCATTTTCTCGAGAACGTGATCGACGCCAATCACTATCCCCTCCAGGCCATCACCGACCTGGCGCAGCGGATTCGGCGGATCGGACTCGGGGTCATGGGGATGGCCGATCTCTACATCCGGCTCGGGATTCCCTACGACTCCCCCGAGGCGGTCGAGTTGGGCGGCCGGGTGCAGAAGTTCGTGGACGACGAGGCCAAGAACGAGTCCGAGCGGCTGGCGGAGATCCGGGGTGTGTTCCCGGAATGGGAGTACAGCATCTGGGGACCGGACGCCACCTGCGCCCGGGCCCCGGACGGATCCCGGGTTCGTCCGATCCGGCGGCTCCGCAACTGCAACGTGACGACCGTGGCGCCCACCGGCACCATTTCTATTCTGGCGGGCTGCTCCTCGGGTGTCGAACCGCTCTTTGCCGTGGCGTTCATCCGGAACCAGGCGGGCGTCCTGATGCCGGATGTCAATCCGGACTTCCTCCGGATCGCCAAGGACGAAGGCTGGTACTCCGAAGAACTGATCCGCCGGATTGCCGAGGCCGGCCACATCCGGTTCGACGAGGTCCCCGCCCAGTGGCAGCGGGTCTTCGTGACGGCCAATGAGATTGCCCCGGAATGGCATGTCCGGCAGCAGGCGGCGTTCCAGACCCACAACGACTCGGCGATCTCCAAGACGGTCAACTTTGCCAGCCACGCCACCGAACAGGATGTGGCCGAGATCTACCGTCTCGCCTACCAGCTGGATTGCAAGGGCGTCACCGTCTATCGCGATGGCAGCCGGGACATGCAGGTGCTGTCCACCGGCTCAACCGCCCGCCAGGTGCAGGCGCAGGCGACCAGTTCCGGCTACGCCGAAGCCCGGGCGGACCTGAACACTTCGCTCGGCGAAGCCGATGGGGCCACCGCCGAGGAGCGGGCCGACGCCAAGGCCGATCTGCACGGCGAGCTCGCAGAGATGCGGACCGAGAACGAGCGGCTCCACAAGCTGGTGCACGAACTGGAATCGGAAAACCTCCAGCGCCGCCAGAAGCGCTCTCGTCCCGACCTCCTCCGGGGCACCACCCGGCGGGTCGACACTCCGCTCGGCACCCTGTACGTCACGATTACGGAGGACGACCGGGGGCAGCCCTTTGAAGTGTTCATGAGCCTCGGAAAGGCCGGTGGGGCGCTGATGGCCGATGTCGAAGCCCTGGGTCGGATGATCAGCCTCTCGCTTCGCTCCGGGATTCCGATCAAGGAGATTCACCGCCAGCTCCGGGGGATCTCCTCCGACCGGGTAACCGGCCTGGGCCCCAACAAGGTCATGTCGGTGCCCGATGCCATCGGGATCGCTCTCGAGCGGTGGATGATCGAGCAGCACGGCGTGCAGCAGGAGCTGTTGCCGGAGGCGCCCCCCGGTGTGCCCGCCGAACCCGCCCTGCGGGTCGCCCCGGGCGGCGAACAGTTCAAGCCGAGTGGATCCCCGGAGCACATGATGGGAGCCTGCCCGGACTGCGGTTCTCAGCTGGAGTACGCCGAGGGCTGTGCCAAGTGCCACGTCTGCGGCTTCTCGGAATGCGGTTGAGATAGCCCCACGCTCGCAGGTCGGCGCGGGCTAGAAGGTCAGCTGAAGCATCACCCCGCCGGGACCGGCGCTGAGGGGAATCCTCCGATGCGCCCGGGTGGCCCACCGACCGGCCAGGTACCCCACGCCGGCTCCAGCCACCACATCGGTGAGCCAGTGCCGATCGTCATGGATCCGGCTCAGCCCCGTCATGGTCGCGCCAAAGTAGAAGAACACGTCGCTCAGCCGGTCCGGGGTTTCGGCCGCGAACGTGGTCGCCAGCGCGAAGGCCATCGCCGTGTGTCCCGAGGGGAACGATTCGTTCTTGAACTTGAAGTCGAACGGTTGGAACCTGGAGGGTGACCCACTGACGTACGGTCGTTCACGACCAATCAGCGTCTTGAGGGCCACGGTCGCGATGCCGGCCGACGCGGTGGCCAGCAGGGCGTGGCCCGATACCTCGGCCAGGGGCTTGAGTCCGGACACCCGGCCGGCGGCGTAGCTCAGGCCGAGCACCGGGAAGACGTACTGCCCTTCGCCGAAGATCTTTGCCACCGATGCCGCCCGGTCGGACCAGGCTCCCTGCATCGCCAGGGCCTCCTCGCGGACCGAGGTGTCGAGCCAGGCACTCACCAACAGCGCCGCCCCCACGGTCCAGGCGAACCGGCTGCTCATCAGCGGCTCTCCCTGGCCCACTGGCCGGGGGGTCTGGGCCAGGCCGGGGATCAGCGGCGCGAGGGCCAGGAGGACGACCATCCACGCTGTGCCTGATGGCAAGCTCATGCCTGGGAAGATGGAGTTGGGACCCCGGGAAGGCGAGACCCCTACCTCTCCCGTCCGCTCAGTGTCATTATTCGGCCACAAATTCACCGACAAGAGGCTGCCAGTGTCCGAGACCAACCTGACTCCGATCCCTCCTGACCGCGTCGCCAGCGAACTGCGCAAGATCTGCGAGATGCGGGATACCGGCCAGCTGGATCGTGACGAGTATGAGCACCGGTTTGCCCGGATGGTCAGCGAATTGAGGGATCGGCGGATTGCCGGGACCCGGGCCGAGATCATGGCCGTCCTGAACCCGATCAAGGAGGAGGGCAAGGTGGATGCAACGGCCTGGGACCGGCTGATCGGTTCGCTCGGCCTGGGCTGATCCCGCCTCCGTTCTGGACGGGCCCGACCAATCGGCCAGGCCCGCCCGCCATTACCTTTCCAGGATGAGCGCCACCCGCCGCCCGACCGTCACCACGATGGTCGGTTCCGTGTCCGTCGGCTCCTGTCACCCGGTCGTGGTTCAGTCCATGACCAACACCGATACCGCCGACGTCGAGGGCACCATTGCCCAGGTCGCGGCCCTGGCCAC
>CAYINH010000328.1:2531-3354 GCA_964364615.1 uncultured Gemmatimonadaceae bacterium | reverse complement strand
ACGTCATGGTGGGCGGCAATACAGTTGATGACGGCGGCCGATTCGCCGTACTTCGGGGCGACTTCCACCCCGAGATCGACTTGGGTTCCCTCGTGCTCGTGGGTCAGCACCTTCCCGATGTCGTGCAGCAGCGCGCCCCGCTTGGCCAGGGCCACGTCCAGTTTGAGTTCCGCCGCCATCATCCCGGCCAGCCAGGACGCTTCCTTGGAGTGGTCGTAGATGTTCTGGCCGTAGGAGGTCCGGTAGCGCATCCGCCCGACCAGCTTGATCAGTTCCGGGTGGAGTCCGTGAATCCCGGTTTCGTAGGCGGCCTGCTCGCCGAGTTCCACCATCTCTTCGTCGAGCTGCTTGCCGACCTTTTCGACGATCTCCTCGATCCGACCCGGCTGGATCCGCCCATCGGTGATCAGGGCCTCGAGCGCCCGGCGGGCGATCTCTCGACGGACCGGATTGAAACAGGAGATGACCACGGTGTCCGGCGTGTCATCGATGATCACGTCCACTCCGGTGGCCGTTTCGAAGGCTCGGATGTTCCGCCCTTCCCGCCCGATGATCCGCCCCTTCATTTCATCGTTCGGGAGGGCGACCGAGGCCACCGTTGACTCACTGGAATGCTCGGAGGCAAGCCGCTGGATGGACATGGAGATGATCCGCCGGGCGTCGCGATCGGCCCCCCGCTTGGCCTGCTCCCGGATCTCCCGGGCCAGCGCCGCCGCCTCGGCCTTGGCCTCGTCCTCCACGTGCTGCATCAGTTCCCGGCGCGCCGCCTCCGAGGTGAGCCCGGCGATCCGCTCCAGCTGTTCCCGCTCCCGGCGGACCACAT
>CAYINH010000328.1:0-2521 GCA_964364615.1 uncultured Gemmatimonadaceae bacterium | reverse complement strand
GCGATCTCCGCTTCCTGCGCCCGGAGGCGTTCCTCGGTTTCACTGGCCCGGCGTTCCCGAGCCGCCATGTCCTTCTCGCGTTGGTCCAACTGCTCGCCCCGGCGCCCCACGCCCTGCTCCGCTTCCTCCACCCGGCGACTCGCCCGGTCCACCTCTTCCCGACCCCGTCGCAGTTCCGCCTCCAGATCCTCGCGGATCTTGAGCGCCGCCATCTTGCCCTCAACGACCGCTGCGGTCTTGACGGCCTCGGCCTCGCGACCGGCCTCGGCCAGGAGTCGCTTCTGCTCGGTCCGGGCGGCCTCCAGCAAGGCGGCCCCCGTCCGGCGACGGGACCTGAGGAAGAAGTGGATGGCGAGGGCGGAAAGCGGCACCCCGAGGGCAAGCCCCGCCGCCAGGAGCAGGACGGATGAAAGCATGATCTATCTCCCAACGCGGCCTCAGCCGCGGTCAAGTCACTCGTCGGAACTGGAGCCGGTCCCTGGCCCCCGCTTTCCCGGTGGAATCATCCGTGTCAGTTCGTTGGTCAGCTGTTCGAGCTGGCTGGCCACTTCCGCGTCGCCCCGTCGCCCCTGAAACAACTCGTCGGTTACAGCGAGTCCGGCCAGGATCGCCGTCTTGTGCGCTTCGACCGTCGGGAGCGAGCCGCGCACGCTGCCCAACACCTGGTCGAAGTAGTTGGCTACCTCCTGGGTGTACTCCGGAGACAGCTCTGACCGGACGGTGAACTCCTCCCCGCCGATCACCACCTTGACGGACTGGCGAGCACTCATGCGGCGCCCGCGTCCCGACTCTCGAGAAAGACCAGCCTGCTCCTGAGTATGCCGAGCTGGTCCCGCGCCCCGGCGATCCGCCGCCGGAGATCCTGGTTCTCACTCTCCAGATCGGCAATCCGCTGACGCACCTCCAGCAATTCCGGTCCCGCCAACTGTCCGCCACGCCCCTTCATGTCCGACAACTCGGACTCGGCGCGGGCGGCCCGTTTGCGCCAGGCCGCCACCTCCTCCGCCAGCTTGCGCGCCAGCGGCTCCAGCCGCTCCAGCGCGGCTCGATCAGGCCGTTCGTAAGACGACATGGTGCCTCTTCTCCAGGGCGCTGCAGACCCGTCCCACCGCCGCATCGACTTCCGGGTCCCTGAGGGTCCGGTCCGCCGCCCGAAAGACCAGTCGGATCGCCAGGCTGCGGGTGCCGGGCGGGAGACCCTTGCCACGATACTCATCCACCACGGCCACCGATTCGAGCAAGCCACCGGCGGCAGCCCGGGTCGCCTCCTGGACGGACGCCGCGGTGACGCCGTCCGGTACCACCAGCGCCAGGTCACGCTCGACGGAGGGGGTCGTCGGGAACGCGGTGAAGCCCAGTGCCCCCTCGACCGCAGGGTCCACGACCACTTCAAACCCGAATACCGGCCCGGCCCAGTTCGGGCGGTCGGCGTCCAGTCGGGACGCCTCACCCACCTTGGTTCCGTCGGCCCGCCTGGCCACCCAGCCCCGGCCTTCAACTTGCACCACTGTGCCGGGCTGCGCTAGTAACACCGCCTCCTCGAACAGGGCCTTGAGGTCCCAGAGATCGACGTCCGGGATCTTCCCCGACGCGGTCCAATGGGCAGGCGCCCGGCCACCGGTCAGGACCGCGGCCAGGTGGAGCTCCTCGTGAGGCGCCCCCGCTCCCCCCGACGGAAGGAAGCTCGTCCCCACTTCAAACAGTCGGATATCCCTCTGGTGGGCCGACCAGTTCCGCTCAACCTCCCGGATCAGCCCCGGAAGCAGCCGGCGCCGCAGGAACCCGTGGTCCGCCGAGAGAGGGTTCTGCAACGCCACGGCCCCCTCCGGATCCGCCGGTCCGAGCGGCAGGGTGACCACCTCGAGGAGGCCTTCGGCCACCATCCCGCGACGCACCCGGTCAGCCGCATCCTCGATCGGCGAATCCAGGTAGGACCCGACCCGGAAGGGGCGCAGTTCGGACGGGATGTTGTCGTAGCCATAGTGGCGGGCCACTTCCTCAACCAGATCGATCTCCTCGACCAGGTCCGGCCTCCACCCAGGGACCTCCACCGCGATCCGGTCATCATCCGGCTTGGCCACGACGGTGGCCCCGACCGCCACGAGGGCCTTTTCGATCTCCTTGAGCGGCAGCGCGATCCCCAGCACCTGGGTCACCCGGGCTCGACGGAGGAAGATCCGCGGCGGATGCGCCTGGTCCGGCCAGATATCGACCGGGGCGGCGGCCACCGTGCCACCAGCCGTCCGGAGGATGATCTCGAGCGCCCGCCGGAGCGCTTCGGGCCCATTCCACCGGTCCACCCCCCGCTCGAATCGATAGCTCGCCTCGGAGGTGATCCCGAGCGCGGTGCGGGTCGCACGCACCCGCCCGGGCGAAAACCAGGCGCATTCCAGGAACAGATCGGTGCTGTCGGTCCGGACCTCAGTATCCTCGCCACCCATCACTCCGGCCACCCCGACCACTCGGTCACCGTCCCCAATGACCAGCATGCCTGGCGCGAGAGTTCTCGTCACCCCATCGA
>CAYINH010000327.1:0-3366 GCA_964364615.1 uncultured Gemmatimonadaceae bacterium | reverse complement strand
GATTCCACGGCTTCCCGTCGGACTACTGGCGGTTCACGAGCGCAGGGCGCGCCACGCTGCTGCACGACTTCGACGACCAGGTGGTCTGCAGCGTTGGCCCACGCCTCAAACCCGCCTTCATCTTTGCCACCGCCACCCCAACTGTCACCCCGGCATGGCGGCGAGCGAAGGAGATATTCCCTGCCGTGCTTGCACGATCACTGTCGGACAGCCGTCTTCGTGGCATGGTTAGCCTGGCCAAGGAACGTGTCCGTGATATCCTCGGCCTGTTGCTGGGTCGTGCCGAGGTCGGGGTGCAATTCTTTGATCCCACACTGCCCGACCGCTATCTGCCCGAGACTCGTGATCCTGAAACAGACGCTGAGCGATGAGCGCACGTCCCACCAGGAAACCACACGCTCTCGTGTTGTCGAGGAACTACCCGAATCCGGAGTTTCCGACCCTCGGACTCTGGGCGGAGCGGATGGTCGCGGCGGCGGCCCCGATCGCGGACTGCACGGTCGTGGCGCCGGTACCGTGGACTCCACCGCTGCTCCCCCACGCCGACAGCCAGCGGTATCGCCGGGTCCCAAGGCACCGCCATGCTGCCAGCGGCCCGGTGCATCATCCGCGGGTCCTGATCCCCCCGGGGCATCGGTTTCACGCCCATGACGCCCGACTCCAGTTCCCGATGATTCGGCGCGCCGTACTCGACATCCACCGGATTCGGCCGATCGACCTCATCCACGCCCACCTGATCTATCCCGATGGAGTGATGGCCGCCCGACTCGGAGCCGAACTGGGGGTACCGGTGATCACCACCGAGCACGCGCTGTGGCAGCCCTGGCTGGACCAGTGGCCAGCCATCCGCCGCCAGGTGCTGGAGGCCGCCCGGCAGATCAGCACCATCACGGTCGTGAGCGCGGCGATGGAGCGATCCGTCCGGGAAGTGCTGGGGACTGGGGCCCGGGTGGAGCGTCTGCCGAACCTGGTGGATGATACGGTCTTTCGCCTCCCGCACCCGGACGAGCGTCGGGACCCGAACCAGCTCTTGTTCGTCGGCGCTGTACGCCACGTCAAGGGCCTGGACGTTCTGGTGCGGGCGCTGCCTTCTTTGGTGACCCAGCGACCCGCGCTGCGCCTCGTGGTGATCGGGGAGGCCTTCTACGGCCAGTGGCGGAGGGATGAGGCCGACGTGCGGCGGCTCTGTCAGGAGGTCGGGGTCGCCGATCGGGTGGACTTCGTCGGCAGGCGCAGTTCGGCCGCGGTGGCGGAGGCGATGCGCACCAGCGCGCTGCTGGTTGTCCCATCGCGGCGGGAGAGTTTTTCCGCGGTGGCGATCGAGGCCCTGGCCTCGGGGACACCAGTGGTCGCGACCCGATGCGGCGGGCCGGAAGAGTTTCTCTCCGAGGCCACAGGAGGCCTGGTACCGGTGGAGGATCCGGCGGCGCTCGCCGAGGCGATCGGGAGAGTGCTCGCCGCTCCGGAGCGGTTCGACCTGACTGCCTTGCGGCAAACGGCCATTGATTCCTACGGCATGGCCAGTGGTACGACCCGAATCGGCACGCTCTATCACCCGCTCCTGACCGGCGACGCCGAGAGCAACACTCGTTGATCGAATCCGAGGAGCAGCATGTGCCGGACCTCTCGCCCCCCTTCGCTGGAACCCCGGGAGCGCACCGCAGGCGAAGCCACGTCGCGCTGGTACTGACCCTGGCGATTGTGGTGCTAGGGCTTTACCTGCGCCTGAAGGACCTGCCAGAGGCCGGAGTCCTCTACTATGACGACCTCCGTGCCTATTCAGGGCCATCCGTTGTGGCCAGCCTGCGTTCCGACCAGCCCTTCTTGTCGAGAGCCAGGGCGGCGTACTCGCTCTCGATCACCGAGACCGGCGCCCGGCCAGCTCTCGCCTGGATCATGGCCCTGCCCGCTGCCCTTGGAGGCACCTCCCCCGGAGTACTCTACATTCCCATCGCGCTGCTTGGTGGTCTGACTCTCCCCCTCGTCGGCGTACTCGCCACTCGTCTGGGCGGCCACCTCGCGGGATTCATCGCCGCCCTCTGGCTGGCCACGAGCGCGGCACACATCGGGTACTCTCGCTCGGCACTGACCGTGGTCCCGGGCATACTCGCGTTCGTCGTCGGGTTGCTGGCGTGCACGGACAAAGCTGGCTCCCTGACGACCAGCACCGGCCGGTGGGTCTGGGCGGGTCTATCCTGGGCCGTGATGTTCACTCTGCACCCGGCATACGTCATCTACCTCAGCATCCCTCTCACCCTCCTGCTGCTTGGCACCCTCTGGCGCGCCTGGCCACCACGCCGTTCCGTCCCTTGGGCGGTTGCTGCCCTGGTCCCAACCTTGCTCCTGCCCGTGCTGTACGACGTACCATCCGCTGCCCGTGCCTTGCTGGCAGGAGGCCTGACCAGGGGGGACTTCCTCTACCTCAGTTCGATCGGAGCCTTGGGCACTGGGCCGACGATCCGTGGGAGCAACGAAGGGTTGGCCTTCTTTCCGACATTCCTGCTATCAGCAGAGGGCGCTGTCGTTGGAGGACTCCTGCTGGTTGCCCTCGCTGGCTTCACCCTCAAGGCTCCGATCCGAGGCCGCCCGCCGGTGCTCATCATCGCGTGGCTTGCCGTCCCACTGCTTCTGTGGAGCCTCGCACCAGACTTCAACTCCTATGGCCGACTCTTCGGGCCACTGCTTCCTGCCGTGGCGATACTGCTCGGGCTCGGGCTCGCCTGCCTCACCGATCTCCGATTCGGCAGCGGCGTGATCGGGGCGGCGACTCTCCTGATCGTTCTTCACGGAGTCGCCCGGGCGTCACATTTTCGTTCAAGCGAAGGATTCGAAACCCGTCTCGCAGCGCACCTCTCCCCGGAAGAGCTTGCTACCACGACGGCACTCGTAAGAACGGACATGAGAACGATCCCCTTGGCCGATGCCGAAGGCCTGTTGTATGAGCCGACGGCGGTCACCCAGGCAATCTGCAAGCTGGGGCGGACGTATCTTCTGCTTTCCCCTGCCAGCTTCTACCTTGTCGTGCGGCACTGGAACTATTTCACTGACTCGCTGGATCTGCGTCCGGTACGGGTCTATCCGAATCCATACAAGATCCGATTCCGGTTGATGGACGGCTACTCCCCACTGGAGCGGGCCCGGGTCATGAAAAGCACGGACTTCGATGAATTGGGGTTGTTTACCGTCGCCCGGCGTGGGGGGTGCGTTCCTGGAGAATCATGACCGCGCTAGTGGCCGGAGGCTGATAGGAGTAGCACTTCCACGACCGAGGAAAGTGAATACGCGGCCTTGACCCCACCACCAGCCACCCAGATCGTCGGACCGTACACGACCGGAAAGATGCCGTGCCGGGCTGTCGGCAAGGGC
>CAYINH010000326.1:0-3376 GCA_964364615.1 uncultured Gemmatimonadaceae bacterium | reverse complement strand
ACCACGTCGGCGACATCGGGCATGCGGTGCAGCAGGTCGCCGAGGCGGCGGGCTTCGGGGTGGTGCGGGAGCTGGTCGGGCACGGGATCGGGGCCCGGTTCCACGAGGAACCCCAGGTCCCCAACTTCGGCTTGCCGAAGCGGGGGCCCCGGCTGAAGGAGGGGATGACCCTCGCCATCGAGCCGATGATCACCGCCGGCGACTACGCGACCAGGACCCTGAGCGATCGCTGGACCGTGGTGACCGCCGACGGCAGTCTGGCGGCCCACTTCGAGCACACCGTGGCGGTAACCTCGAGCGGCCCGCGGATTCTGACCTAGCCCGGCCAGGTCCAGTAAGTCCATGAAAGAGTTGAGCTTGCGGGCATAGGTGGGGCGCGCTAGCTTGGGCCTGTGCGTCGCGTCTTCTCAGGAATCCAGCCCTCCGGGGAACTGCATATCGGGAACTGGCTAGGGGCGGTCCAGAACTGGGTCGCCCTTCAGGACCAGTACCAGTGTGTCTACTGCGTCGTCGACCTCCACGCCATCACCTTTCCCTACCAGCCCGCCGCCCTCGCCGCCCGGACCCGGGAGATGGTGGTCGGACTGCTGGCGGCCGGGATCGACCCGGAGCGCTCGATTCTCTTCGTCCAGTCGCATGTTCCGGAACACGCCGAACTGCAGTGGCTCTTCACCACCGTTGCGCCGCTCGGCGAACTGGAGCGGATGACCCAGTTCAAGGACAAGGCCCAGCGGCTGGAAAGTGTCTCGGCCGGCCTGCTGTCCTATCCGGTCCTTCAGGCGGCCGACATCCTGCTCTATCGGGCCGAGGCGGTGCCGGTGGGAGAGGACCAGCTGCAGCATCTCGAGTTCACCCGGGAGATCGCCCGCCGGTGGAACAGCCTGTTCGCCCTCGACGCGCCGTTCTTCCCGGAGCCCCAGGCCCTGCTGACCAAGGCCAGGCGGATCATGGGACTCGACGGCCAGAGCAAGATGTCCAAGAGTCTGGGGAACACCATCGGGCTCAATGACCCGCCTGAGGTCATCTGGGAGAAGCTCCGCCCGGCCAAGACCGATCCGAAGCGAGTCCGGCGGGCCGACCCGGGGACCCCGGAGGACTGCAACCTCTACGATCTCCACCGCTACTTCTCACCGCCCGATGCGGTGACCAATGTGGCGCTGCAATGCCGCTCGGCGGGGTGGGGCTGCCTTGACTGCAAGCGGGTACTGGCCGATAACATGGTGACGACCCTGACCCCGATCCGGGAGCGGGTGGCCGGGTTGCGGGCCGATCCGGCCCGGGTGGATGCGGTGATCGCCGACGGGGCCCGCCGGGCGTCGGCGATTGCGCGAGAGACGATCGCCCAGGTCACGGCCCGCATGGGGTTCCTGCCCCGCCAGGAGGTGTGAGATGGCTGGTGCCCGTCTGGAACAGATCATCAAGACCGCGGTCGAACGGGGGGCGTCCGACCTGCACATCAAGGCCGGTGACGTCTTCCGGGCCCGGATCGACGGCCGGCTGGTGCCACTCACCAAGCAGCGGCTGACCCCCGATCAGACCCGGGCGATCGCCGCGCGGCTGGTGGGGAGCGACGAGGTGCGGGAGCAGCTCGACAACCTGCGGGACTACGACTGCAGCTGGGGGCTCCCCGGGGTGGGCCGGTTCCGGATCAACATCCTCCGGCAGCGGTCCTCCTTCATGATCGTGATGCGGGTGATCCCGTTTGCCCTGCCCACTCTGGAGGGGCTCGGGCTTCCCGACGTGGTCCAGCGGCTGAGCGGGTCCGATCGGGGCCTGGTGCTGGTGGCGGGGGTGAGCGGCAGCGGCAAGAGTTCCACGGTGGCTGCGATGGTTCATCACATCAATCAGAACGAACAGCGCCACATCGTCATCATTGAGGATCCGATCGAGTTTCTCCACCGCGATCTGAACAGCTCGATTACCCAGCGTGAGGTCGGGGTCGATACCGGTTCGACGGAGGTCGGGCTCCGGGCCGCGCTGCGGCAGGACCCGGACGTGGTGGTGCTGGGGGATCTCAACGACCCGGCCTGTGTCGACCTGGCCGTCAAGGCGGCCGAGACCGGGCGGCTGGTCATCGCGGTAATCCCCACCCCCGATGTGGTGTCCACCGTGGCGCAGGTGCTGGCCATGTTGTCCGGTGAGGAGCGGGAGCTGGGCCGGATCCGGCTCGCATCCGCCCTGCGGGGCATTGTGGTACAGCAACTGGTGGCCCGGGTGGACGGGGGCCGGACTGTGCTGGTCGAGGTCTTGCTGGCCACCCCCGAGGTGCGAGAGGTGATCCAGGATTCAGCCCGTTCCCCGACCGAATTGTTCCCCTTGCTGACGGAGGGCCAGGAAGGGATGATCAGCTTCGCGCGCGCGGCCCGGGTGGCCCAGGCCTCGGGGCTGATCGCCGACGAAACAGCTCGGACGGTGGAGGGTGTGCGGGCTCGGGGGAAGGGGAAGGGCCGCCGGGACTGACCGATTGCTCTTTCCCCGGATGGCGGCTAGCCTTCATTGGAGATCCGCACGGCCCTCCGGGGCCTTTTTTGTTGGACCAAAGGGGAGTTCGGCATGTTCACTCCGCAGTGCCGCTGCATCGTGGTGGTCGGAGCCCAGTGGGGGGACGAGGGCAAGGGCAAGCTGGTGGACGTCCTGGCTGAGGGCGCCGATCTGGTGGTCCGCTACCAGGGCGGGGCCAATGCCGGCCACACGGTGGTGGTGGGCGACGAGCAGTTCATCCTGCAGCAGATTCCCTCGGGGATTCTCCATCCCCGCGCCCACTGCGTGATGGGGAATGGGGTCGTGCTGGATCCCGAAACGTTCTTTGTCGAACTCGACCATCTCGCCACCAAGGGGATCGACACCCGGGGTCGCATTCAGGTCTCCGATCGGGCGCATCTGGTGCTGCCCTATCACAAGCTGCTCGATCAGGCCCGGGAAAAGAGCCAGAACATCGGGACCACCGGGCGGGGTATCGGACCGACCTACGAGGACAAGTACGGCCGGCGCGGGGTCCGGGTCGGCGATCTCCGGACCCCTGACACGGCGCTGAAGCTGATGGCCGCTGGTGTCGAGCGGGCCAACGCGCTGCTGGAGATGCTGGGCGCCTCCACCCGGGCTGACCTGCCCGCCCACGAGGACCTGCTGGCCCGTCTGGGGCCCCGGCTGGTGGGGCTGGCCACCGATACCGGCCTGGTGATCCACCAGGCACTCCAGGCCGGCCAGCGGGTCCTGCTGGAAGGGGCCCAGGGCGCGCTGCTGGACGTGGACCACGGGACCTACCCGTTCGTGACCTCCTCCAATACCACCGCCGGAGGAGCGGCCGTGGGAGCCGGAATCGGCCCCATGACAATCCGGGGGGTGCTCGGCGTGGTCAAAGCCTACACCACCCGGG
>CAYINH010000325.1:0-3379 GCA_964364615.1 uncultured Gemmatimonadaceae bacterium | reverse complement strand
AGACCGCGCCGCCGATGGTCATCACGTACCCCAGGGAGAATGGGAGCATGAACTTCCAGCCCAGGGCCATCAACTGGTCGTAGCGAAACCGCTGCAGGGTCCACCGGATCCACATGACGATGAAGACGAAGCTCATCGTCTTGAGGAACATGACCGCGGCGGTGGCCACGGTCTGGGCGATCCCCGGGGTCTGATCCCATGAGGTAAAGGGAATGTCCCAGCCCCCGAAAAACAGGGTGGCCGTCATGGCGCAGACGGTCACGATATTGGCGTACTCGGCGATGAAGAACATCGAGAACTTCATCGCGCTGTATTCGGTGTGGTAGCCGGCGATCAGCTCCGACTCGGCCTCGGGCATGTCGAACGGGAGCCGGTTGGTCTCGGCGAATCCGGCCACCAGGAAGACGAAGAACGAGAAGAACAGCGGCAGCACGAACCAGATCCCGGCCTGCTGCTCGGCGATGATTGCCGAGAACGAGACATTGCCGCTGAGGAGCAGGATCGGAATCAGGCTCATCCCGAGCGGCACCTCGTAGGAGACCATCTGGGCACTGGCCCGGAGCCCGCCCAGGAGACTGTACTTGCTGTTGGAGGACCAGCCGGCCAGCGCGATCCCGTACACCCCGAGCGAGGACACCGCCAGCACGAAGAGGAATCCGATCGGGAGATTGGCCACCACGAACGGGCTGGTCCCGGTGTGCACGAACTGACCCAGCACCGGCAGGGTAAAATCAAAGGTCGCCGGAAACGGAGCGCCCCAGGGGATCACCGAACCGAGCATCATGGCCGGCCCGAAGCTCAGCGCTGGCGCCAGCAGGAAGAGCCACCCGTTCGCCTCGCCCGGGTAGGTCTCCTCCTTGATGAAGTTCTTCAGCCCATCCGCCGCCGGCTGCAGCAACCCGGCCCAGCCGACCCGATTGGGCCCGCGACGGTTTTGCATCCAGGCGGAGACCTTCCGCTCCATCAGCGTCAGGAGCGCCACTCCGACCAGGGTCACCGTGAAGACCACCAGCAGCTTGATCACCGTAAGCAGCAGGAACCCCTTGAGTTCCGGCGTCATCGGGCACTCCCGGCGGCAGCCCCATCGAGCACCCGCCCGCTGAACCCGAGCTCCGCCACGGTAACCCCCGCCAGAGTCGGGAAGTCGCGACCGAGCGAAACCAGCGCCTCCTCCACCGAGCTCGGGGAGGCTCTGTCCCTGCTGCCCGCTGCCCACGCCTCGGCCGCCACCCACCAGGCCGGACGGGCCATGCCGGGAGCTGGTTTGGCCTGCAGGTATCGCTGGGCCCGGTGATCCCGGTTGAGATAGGTCCCGCTCTCCTCCACCATGGTCGAGACCGGGAGCGTCAGGGCAGCAAACGCCAGCCGGTGGTCGTCCAGCGTGGCCAAGGCCACCACCGCCACACTCTCCTGGATCGAGACCACCTCGGCATCCGTCAGCGAGACATCGAGCAGCACCGTCAGGGCCGCCGTCCCGGCCTTGGCGACCGCCGCACCCCAGCCGGCGGTGTACCCGGTCATCCGGGCCCCGGCACCGTTGGGTGCCCGCTCACTTCGGAGAGCCAGACCGGCAATGCTCCCCAGCGCCGCCTCGTCCCCCTGGGGCAGCTGCACCGCCGCGGTCACCTCCCGATGGGCCAACAGCCGCTGGACCAGACCGAGCGACTCCAGCGAGGCACGACCCGAGGCCAGCACCACCACCGGCCCGGAGGCGGCGGTGAGTTCCACCAAGCGGTGGATGGCGGTGTCCCAGTCGGTCGCCTGGGTCGCCCCATCGCGACGCACCAGCGGCGCCTCAACCCGATCCCCCCGATTCATCCACCGGTAGTCCAACCGACCATGGTCGCAGATGAAGTGCCGGTTGACGTCCAGATTGGGCCGCGGCCGGAGCCGGGTGACAACGTCGTCCCGGGTGTCGATCGTGATGTTGCAACCCTGGCTGCAGCCTGGGCAAATGCTGGCGGTCTTGTCCAGGTCCCAGGCCCGGGCCTTGTGGAGAAAGTCCTTGGAGATCAGCGAGCCCACCGGGCACAGGTCGACCACGTTGCCGGACCAGGGGTGGTCGAGCAGCTGATCCTCCATGATCCCGATGTAGGCCCGGTCTCCGCGCTCGGACACGTTGAGCACCGGGGTCTGAGCGACGTCGTCCATGAACCGGACGCAGCGAGTGCAGAGAATGCACCGGTTGGCCACGTACAGCACGTCAGGCCCGAAGTCCTCCACCGGATTGAACCGCTTGGCGTAGTCGGCGTACCGGGTGCCGGCGCGGCCTTCCTGGAAGACGTAGTTCTGCAGTTCGCACTCCCCGGCCTGGTCACAGATCGGGCAGTCGAGCGGATGGTTGATGAGCAGGAACTCCAGCACGCTCTCGCGGGCCTTGGCAGCCGCCTCGGAGTGCACGTGGACCACCTGGCCCTCGGCCACGGTCGTCACGCAGGCCGGCAACAGCTTGGGCGCCTTCTCCACCTCGACCAGACACATCCGGCAGACCGCCGGGGACGGCAACGAGGGGTGGTAACAGTAGTGCGGGATGATCAGTCCGGCCTGCTTGGCGGCCTCGATGATGGTGGTCCCCTTCGGGACCTGCACCGTCATGCCGTCGATGGTGACCGAAAGCAATTCCTGGGTCATGCGCCCGCCAGGGCCGGGGCGCGTGCCCCGCTCAGGTAGGCGTCGAACTCGCTGCGGAACTTCTGAATCCCGCTGACCACCGGCGCCGCGCAGGAATCGCTCAGGACGCAGATCGTCTTCCCGGTCATCTGGTCCGCCAGATCGAGCAGCAGATCCAGGTCGGCCTGTTTGCCCTGCCCCTTGAGCATCCGCTCCAGGATCTTGGTCGTCCAGGCGGTGCCTTCCCGGCACTGGGTGCACTGGGCGCAGCTCTCGTGAGCATAGAATCGGGCCAGCCGGTAGATCTGGTAGACCATGTCGGCCGAGTCGTCCATCACGATGAAGCCGGCCGAGCCGAGCATCGACCCCTGGGCGATGATGCCCTCGTAGTCGCAGAGGGCCGCCTCGGCCTCGTCCCGGTTCATGATCGGCACCGAGGAGCCCCCCGGAATGACCGCCTTGAGGGTCCGCCCCGGCCGCATCCCGCCCGCCAGGTCATGGATGAGGTCCTTCATCGGGAACCCCATGGTGACCTCGAAGTTGCCGGGCTTCATCACGTGGCCGCAGACGGAAAACAACTTGGTGCCGGTGCTCTTCGGATTGCTGAGCGACAGCCCGGCGTACCACGCGGCCCCCCGCATCAGGATGTGGGGGACCGCAGCCAGGGTCTCCACGTTGTTGACCGTGGTGGGCATGGCAAAGAGACCCGCCTGCGCCGGGAACGGCGGCTTGATCCGGGGATTTCCGCGCTTTCCCTCCAGCGAGTTCA
>CAYINH010000324.1:0-3398 GCA_964364615.1 uncultured Gemmatimonadaceae bacterium | reverse complement strand
CAGGCCGACGCCCGGGGCGCGGTGCTGTTCGAGGCCTGGTACAACCGGTATCTGGCCGACGAGACCCCGGGATCGCAGCGCACCTTCGCCGAGCGGTGGCGCGACGCTTTCGCGATGCCTTGGGATCCGGCGCGGCCGGTCGACACCCCCACGGGGCTCGCCGACCCGGCCAAGGCGGTCCGGGCCCTGGAGTGGGCGATGACCGACACCAAGCGGCTGTTCGGGAGTTGGGACGTCGCCTGGGGCGAAGTGAACCGGATCCAGCTCGGGACCATGGACCTCCCGGCCAATGGCTGCAACGGTCAGCTCGGCTGCTTCCGGGTGCTCTGGATGGAGCCTGACTCGGCAGGCAAGCGGCGGGTCAGGGGTGGAGATGGCTGGATCATCGGCGTGGAGTTCGGGGACCGGCCCCGGGCATGGTCGATCATGGCCTACGGCCAGTCTTCACGACCGGAATCGGAGCATCACTTGGATCAACTTGAGATGTTTGTCGCCGGAACCATGAAGCCGGTGGTCTATTCCGAAGAGGAGATCGCCCGCGAGGCCCGTCGGCGTTACCACCCCGGGATGCCATAGCCCCAGGCCAAGTCACTGAATCCCCCGAGCCTCCAGCCCCGCAAGCTGGCCCAATGACCCCGACCCCCTCCCCTGAGTTCCTGGCGCTGCGGCGCGCGCTGGCTGGGATCGGGGTGCGCGCCGCGCCGGTCTCCCGGTTCCCGGTGAGCCCACCGCACTGGCACTGGGACGGGAAATCGACCGCCTCTTCCTCGGACTCCCGGCGGCGGTCCAGGCGGAGCTCGCCGAAGTGCCGGCGCTGATCGTCCGGCTGGAGGCGGATGCGGTGGCGCTGGCGGAGCGCAGAAACGGGAGTGGCCACACGGACTCCCGGCTGAGGACCGCGGTGGCGGCACTCGAACACCTGCGCCTGCAACGGCTTCAGGTCAGCGCCGGCAAGGTCTCGATGGATGAGTTGACCGAGAACCTGGGCCAGGCCCGGCGGATCGCGGAGCAGGTGGAGGGCGTGCTGGCGGTGCAGACCGGCACCGCCACCTTCACATCGCGGCCATGAGCCGGAGATACTCCCGATCCCAGGCCGCCGGAATGCTCTCCCGGGCCGAATAGGGGCCCGGTTGATACCGCCGGGAGGTGATGCCCTGGTGAGAGCGCTCCACAATGTCCCAATCCTGCCGGTTCGTCACATCCCAGAACTCGATCGCGTCCTGCAGGGTGGCATTGGGGTCCGCCAGGCTGTCGGGATGGAACAGCCACTCGGAGTCGACCCTGGTCAGCTCCGGAGTGATCGCCGTCACGAGGTAGTAGTTGACGTAGTCCGGATGGATGCTGAGCATCAGGTTGGGCATCAGGGTGTAGTAGAACGCCCGGCGCCGGTCCTCCTCCGGAAGATCCGGATTGACCAGGGCTCCGACCGCCTTGCCGCTCATGGTGGCACTCAGGTTGGGCGGGGTGAGTTCCATGTACCCGCCCAGAAAGGACCCCTCGATCAGGTCATTGTTGCCGCTGGCAAACGGGAGCTTCTGGTTCAGTTCCGGGTGAATCAGGGGGCAGTGCAGGCACTCTGAGTAGTTCTGGAAGACCAGCTTCCAGTTGGCAGCCACGTCGTAGCTGACCCGGTGCCCGACCTTGAGTCCCGAAAGCCGGTATCGGGCCAGCCGGCCGATCATCGGGGCCCACGCCTCCGCAAACGGCACCGGATCTCCGGCAATATTGACGAAGACGAATCCCTCCCACTCGGCGACGCCCGCCCGGTGCAACGGGTAGTCATCCTTCCGGAACCCCTCCACCTCCTGCATGTGCGGCGCCCCGATCAGCCGGCCATCGAGGGTGTAGGTCCAGGCGTGATAGGGGCACTGAATCGTCTCGGAGAGATGACCCGACGTCTCCTGGCAGATCCGGGTACCCCGGTGCCGACAGACGTTGAAAAAGGCCTTGAGCTGCCCGTTCCGGTCGCGGAGCACGATGAGCGATTCGCCGGCCACGGTGCAGAGGACGTAATCGCCGGGACTGGGCACCTGGTCGGCCCGGCCCACGCAGGTCCACATCCTGGCGTGCAGCTGTTCGGCCTCATGGGCCAGCACGTCGGCGGAGAGGTACCGTTCCGCGGGCATGGTCCTGGCGCCCTGGCGGAACGAGGTGACGGTCGGATGGAAGGTGGACATCCTGTCGGTCTCCGGTTTCTGCTAGGCGCGGGCGGCGAAGAAGTCCATCTGGGGTGGCTTGAGCGGAAGCCGCATGATCTCGAGGACCTCGTCCAGCCAGCCATCCCGGTCGAGGGGATTGAGCCGATGGCTGCTGATCCCGAGATCGGCCAGCAAGCCATCGATGGTATCGTCGATCTGCCGCTGGAAGTCCTCCCCGACGTCCCGGGTGCCATCGAACGAGGGCGACTGGAGGACCGGCACCTTGAACAACCCGTCGTAGCTCCCCATCCAGGTGGTGACCAGCGCATCGTATTCCGGGCGACGGCCGACCTTGGCCACCAGATAGGCGTAGTTGTCGAGGGCCGAGCGGTCACAGATCACCACCTGATACTGGCTGGCGGCGGCGAGTTCGTGGGCGATCTGGCTGTGGAGGATCCAGGCCTGGGCTTCGATCGTGGTGTCGCGGTTGATCGGGAGCGGGCAGAGTCGGGCAACCTCCTTGACGAGGTCCACCGACATGTCCAGTCGCTTGAGCCGACCCGCCAGGTCGAAACAGAGGGTGGTCTTCCCGACCCCGTGGGATCCGATGAAGGCTATTTTCATGACCGGCCTCCCTTGTCGCTCAACACCCGCTTCGCGGCCAGCCAGCCCGGGCCACCCAGTACTCCCGGCCCGGGGTGGGTTCCAGCTCCGGCCTGGTAGAGTCCGCCGATCGGGGTCCGGTGATCCCCCCAGCCGGACACGGGCCGCAGGAAGAGAATCTGGTCGAGGGTCAGTTCACCTTGGGTCGTGGCGCCCTCTGTCAGCCCGAAGCGCCCTTCGAGATCTCGGGGAGTCAGGGTCTCGCGATGGAGCACGCGATCGGCAAACCCCGGCAGCACCTCGCCGATCAGTCGGGTGACCCGATCGGTCAGGGCGGCCCGCCGGGCATCATCCCACTCCCCGTCCCTCAGAGTATGCGGTGTCCACTGGACCTTCGCCACCATCACCTGCCGGCCGGCCGGGGCCAGACCGGGCCAGGTCAGCGAGGGGACATGCAGTTCGATGTGGGGGTGGGCCGAGACCTCCCCGTACTTCGACGCGTCGTAGGCCCGTTCGAGCGCCACGGTCCCGGGGGTCAGGCTCACCGGGCCCCGAAGGGCCGCCTCCGGCAGATCAGCCCGAGCCGGGAGTCCGTCGAGAGCAAAGAGCAGGTATGACGTCGCGCCCCGGAACTTGATGTTACGCACCGCGAGCAGA
>CAYINH010000323.1:0-3399 GCA_964364615.1 uncultured Gemmatimonadaceae bacterium | reverse complement strand
CGGAAGAAGGACCCCATCGGGGACACCGGCGACGGGCGATATCGCAGGGTGTCCGGCGGCATCGGCGGTGGTGCTGGAGCCGGCTGTGGCTGGATGATTACCAGCGAGGGGGAGACGATGGTGGTGTCCTGCGCCTGGGCCGGCGCCGCCAGCAGGGCGGCCAGCACCGCCAGGCCCGGAACGCGCCACCGCGCCGAGGGGCGCGGTGGCGGGAGCGTGTGGGAATCGAACCCACCGGAGTCGCCGAAGGCGCCTCCGTCGCGGTTTTGAAGACCGGCCAAGCCACCAGGCCCGATCCGCCCCCGAGACATGGATGTGGTGCCCGTCCGGCTATCCGCGAACCGCGATGACGTCGATTTCCACCCGGACCCCCTTGGGCAAACCGGAAACCGCCACAGTGCTGCGGGCCGGGCGGTGCGATCCGAACGCCAGCTGGTAGACCTCGTTCATCTCGGCGAAGTCCGCCATGTTGGTGAGGAAGACGGTGGTCTTCAGGACCCGGTCGAACCCCGAACCGGCCGCCGCAAGCACCGCGGCCAGGTTGGCCATGACCTGCTCGGTCTGGGCCGCCACCGACTCGCCGGTGAGTTCCATGGTGGCCGGATCGAGGCAGATCTGGCCAGCGGTGAAGACGAGATTGCCGTGGAACGTGGCCTGGCTGTAGGGGCCGATCGCCTTGGGGGCGCTGTCCGTACTGACGGTCGTGATGGTCATGGCAATCCCCGTTTAGAACAGTCCTTCGATAGTGCCATCCGGATCGACCCGGATGGCTTCGGCGGCCGGGGTCTTGGAGAGCCCCGGCATGGTCATGATGTCCCCGGCCAGCGCCACCACGAACCCGGCGCCCGCCGAAGGGTACACGTCCCGGATGGTGATCCGGAAGCCGGTTGGCCGTCCGAGCCGGGTCGGATCGTCGCTGAAGGAATACTGGGTCTTGGCAATGCAGACCGGCGTCCGCCCCATGTCCATGGCGTCGCACTGGGCGATCGACCGGAGCGCCACCGGCGTGAAGTCCACTCCGTCGGCTCCGTAGATCTCCCGTGCGATGGTTTCGATCTTGGCCTGAATCGACTGGTCGGTGGGGTACAGCGGCTGGAAGGCGGCCTTCCGTTCCTCCAACACGGCGAGCAACTCACCAGCGACCGCCTCGCCCCCCTCCCCGCCCCTGGCCCAGACATCACTCAGCGCGGACCGGATGCCCCACTCCTGACAGGCGGCCATGACGGTCTCGAGTTCTTCCGGGCTGTCGGTGAGGAACCGGTTCAACGCCACGATGACCGGGACCCCGAACTTGGCGACGTTCCGGGCATGCGCCTCCAGATTGACGAGACCGCGCCGGAGCGCGGCGACGTCGGGGGTGCTCAACGCGTCCTTCTTGACGCCGCCGTGCATCTTGAGGGCCCGCACCGTGGCCACCAGGATCGCGGCCTCGGGCTTGAGCTTGGCCATTCGGCACTTGATATCGAAGAATTTCTCGGCGCCCAGATCGGCCCCGAATCCCGCCTCGGTCAGAACGATCTCGGCCAGCGACAGGCCGAGCCGGGTCGCCGCCACCGAGTTGCAGCCGTGCGCGATGTTGGCAAACGGACCCCCGTGAACCAGCGCCGGGCCCCCCTCAAGCGTCTGCACCAGGTTGGGGAGGATGGCATCCTTGAGGAGCAGGGTCATCGCCCCGGAGGCCTTCAGGTCGGCGGCGGTGACCGGACGTTTGTCGCGGGTCAATCCGACGATGATCCGCCCCAGCCGGGCTTCCAGGTCCGAGAGATCCGTGGCCAGACAGAGCACCGCCATGATCTCGCTGCCGGGCACGATCACCCAGCGCTCCTCCCGGGAGGGACCGCCGTTGAGCCCGCCGAGTCCCACCACGGCGGACCGGAGGGCCCGATCGTTCATGTCGATCGTCCGGGGCCAGCTGATGCGCCGCTGATCGATCCCCAGCAGGTTGCCGTGGTGAATGTGGTTGTCGAGCATCGCGGAGAGCAGGTTGTGGGCGGACGCGATGGCGTGGAAGTCGCCGGTGAAATGGAGGTTGATCTCATCCATCGGCACCACCTGGGCGTATCCACCGCCCGCGGCCCCACCCTTCACCCCGAAGACGGGACCCAGCGACGGCTCCCGCATCACCACCATGGCCTTGCGACCCAACCGGCGCAGCGCCTGGCTGACCCCGACCGTCACGGTGGACTTGCCCTCGCCGGCCGGGGTCGGGCTGATCCCGGTCACCAGCACGAGCCGACCGGTGGGAGACCGGCGGCTGATGGCCTCCGGGGTCACCTTGGCCTTGTTCCGCCCGTACGGGAGCACCTCGTCGGGACCCAACCCGGCTTCGGCCGCGACCTCGAGGATCGGCCGCAGGGTCGCAGCCTGGGCGATCGCAATGTCGGTGGGGACCTGGGTCACGACACCTCCTGGGAAGTCTGCAATCGGGCTCCGAACACTCGCACTGCATTGGCGGTAGTGAGTTCCGCAATCTCTTCAAAGGTCCGGCCCAGCACCTCGGCCAGGCGCTCCGCCACCCGGCGCACCAGGGCCGGTTCGTTCCGGCGTCCGCGATGCGGCACCGGGGCCAGATAGGGGGCGTCCGTCTCGATCAGCAGCCGGTCGGGCGGCACCGACCGTACCAGCGCGTCCGACGCCCAGTTCCGGAAAGTGATCATCCCGCTCCAGGAAACGTAGTAGCCCAGCTCCACCGCGGTGCGGCACAGTGCGGGACCACTGCTGAAGGAGTGGAGAATGGCGACCGCGTCGGGCTGATTGCGGAGCAAGGCGGCGACGTCATCGTCGGCCTCGCGCGCGTGCACCACCACCGGGAGTCCGGCCCGGGCTCCGACGGCGAGCTGGGCGGCAAACGCCTCCTGCTGGCGGGGTCTGGGCGCAAAATCATAGTGGTAGTCGAGCCCGGTTTCACCCACCGCGACCACGACGGGATCCCGGGTGGCCTGGTCGAGCCAGCCGGCGATGTCGGGGGACCAGCGGTGGGCTTCGTGCGGGTGGAGTCCGGCCGTGGCCGAGATCCCGGGGAACGCCCGGGCCAGCTCCCGGGCGGCGTCCGATCGCTCCGGGTTTTCCCCCACGGCCACGATGTGTCCCACCCCGGCGGCGCGGGCCCGGTCCAGCAGCTCCTCGCGTTCGCCGTCGAACGCCGGATCAGCCAGATGGCAGTGGGTATCGATCAGCACGGCCGGTCAGCGGACCGGCTGGGCCTTCCGTGCCCCGGCGCCTTTGACCGGAGCCCGCAGCATCTTGACGGCCGCTCCGGGCCACCGGTCTTCGATCAGCAGCAGCACCGGTGCGGCTATGAAGATCGAGGAGAAGGTGGCGGTGAAGACCGAGAAGAACATCACCAGGGCAAAGGGCCGGATCACCTCACCCGCGAAGACGGCCAGGGCGCCCAGAGTC
>CAYINH010000322.1:0-3417 GCA_964364615.1 uncultured Gemmatimonadaceae bacterium | reverse complement strand
GCGTTCGAGTTTCCCTCGCGCGAACAGGGCAGGGCGATCCTGCCGTCGGAGGAGACGCTGTATCCGGCACAACGCCACTACGAGTACTCAAACATCGGTCTCTTCCTCGCCGGAGAAATCGTCGCGACGGCTTCGGACGGGCCTTATGCGGACCGCGTCAAAACGCGGATTCTCCAGCCGCTCGGCCTCACCAGCACGACGCCGGAGATGCCGGCGGAGCTGCGCGGGGGACGGCTCGCGACCGGGTATTCCGCCCGGCGGCGGGATGGCACGCGCGCGCCGGTCACGTTCTTCCAGACACGGGCGTTCGCCCCAGCCGCGGGTTTCGCCTCCACGGCGGAAGATCTGGCGCGATTTGCCTCGTGGCAGTTCCGCCTGCTCGCTCGTGGCGGCAGTGAAGTGCTTGCGGCAAACACCTTGCGCGAAATGCAACGCGTCCACTTCACCGATCCGGATTGGAAGACGACGCGTGGTTTGGGGTTCCGGGTGTGGCGCTCCGAAGACCGGACGTTCGTGGGGCACAGCGGCGATTGCCCCGGTTTCCGGACGGCCTTCCTTCTCCAGAATGACGACCGGGTGGCGACTGTGTTCATGGCGAACGCGGGCGGGATCACAAGCGAAGCGTTTGCGCAGCGGATGTACGAGATCGTCGCTCCGGCCATCCGGTCGGCCGCCGCCGGAAAGGATACCGCGCCCGCGCCGGACGCGTCACTCTCCAAGTACCAGGGGGCCTACGACAACGCGCCCTGGGGCGGCGAGATCATCGTCTTCCCCTGGGAAGACGGCCTCGCCATCCTGGAACTGCCGAACATCCAGCCGATGGCCGAGCTCATCCGGCTGCGCGCCGTCCCCGGGAGCCCCGGCCGCTTCCGCCGGTTGCGAGGGAACGACGTGCTTGGCGAGCCGATCGATTGCGAGGTGAATGCTGAGGGCCGTGTCACGCACATGCGTCGCTGGAACAACCCGTTACCGAAGATACCGGCACGTTGATGGACACGGGTATCCGCGCCTCGGGGGATACGAATCAAGCGCCCGCTTGGGGGAGACAGGTAAGGCCCGCCGTGTCGTCATGACCAGCCGGGTGACGCGATCGCACCGTCTGATATCAAGTTTGTACTGCAACAAGAGGGGTCAGGGGACATAGCACCCCTCCGGGGTGCGGTTGCCCAAACCCCCCATTGAGCAGGCTGGCCTGTCGGACGAGGTCGAGCTCGACGTCCGCCAGGGGGCGATCGTGATTCGTCCGGCCGCCGGGCCGCGGTCCGGGTGGTCCGAGGCTGCTGCTGATCTAGCCACTACCGGCCGGGAACTCGTCGACGCCCTACCGCCCACGGCCTTTGAGGACGAATGGACGTGGTAACGCCAGCCCGCGGGGACATCTTCCTGGTCGGTCTCGATCCCATCCGTACCCGTTTCGGACTCATGATGCGGCAACGTATCTCGGGGTCGAGACTTCGCTCGGATCCGTTGAAGTCGGCAAGCTTGCGGACCTCGTGCTGGTGGATGGCAATCCGGTGGAACGGATCCGGGATGCCGCCTCCGTGGTCATGATCCTGCTTGGTGGCAAGCCTATGACACGTGGCGACATTCTTGGGGTGGAGGCCGCTCCGGCGAAGTGACCAGGATGTGCGCGCGATCAGCCCGGCCCCGCGCGACGTGCTGTCTGACGGCTAGCGCCCGCCCGGCGCCGCCCACTCCAGGTCTACCCCGAGGAAGAGATACCGCCCGGGCGAGGGCTCCAGCACCCGTCCTCCGAACCCGTTGATGGTGACCGAGCCGATGTACCGCCGGTCGAAGGCATTCCTCACCGCGACGAAGGGGGCAACAGTGGCCCAGCCCAACGAGATCGTGCCGCGAGCCCGCAGGTTGGTGACCCCGGCCCCCCAGCCGGCCACCTCGAGCGTGTTGACGTCATCCGCATACAGGGCGCCACTCAGGCTCTGGTCCAGAAACACCGTCAGCTGCGGGACGGGCCGCACCGTCGCCCCGAGCCGCAGATACTGCCTGGGCACACCGGCCACCCGCTTGCCGTCGAGGGTATCCACCCTGGCCGCGCTCCGACGGTGATACTCGTCGAAGCGATAGTCCATCGCGGTCCAAGCCAGCGAGAAGGTCACGGTAGCAGTGGGCCTGACCGTCGCCCCGAGCTCGAGTCCCTTGGCGGTGGACTGGGCTGCATTCTCGAAGAAGGCCCGGCCGCCCTGTTCGGACGCCTGGACGATGGCGTCCTGAATCCGGTTGTGGAACAGGGCGGCGTTCCAGGACAGCGGGCCGGCTTCGCCCCGACCACCGAGTTCCAGGCCGAGGGTGCGCTGGGGACCCAACTGATCGTTGAACCCCACGGTCCCGGCGCTGGTGGTGACGAGCTCGGTGCTGGTGGGCGTCTCGAATGCCGTGCCGAGCCGTCCGTAGATGTTCAGTCTGGTACTCCCCGACCACACCACGCCCAGGTTGCCACTGGGCTCGGCCATGGTCTGGCTCCCGCTCTGGTCGGAGCCATCGGTGAAGTGCCGGTCGGTGGTCCGGAAGGCGATGGCGTCCATCCGAGCCCCGGCCAGAAGCGTGACGCGGTGGTGCGGGTGCCAGGTGACCTGCCCGAACGGGCCAACTTCCGAAATGACCTCCTGCTGCCGAGCCAGGACGGAATCGGTTGGTGTTCCACTGATCGAACGGCGGTTCTCCCGGTCATCCCTCATCCGCTGTCCATCGAGGCCGAAGGTGACCCGGACCCTTCCCTCCACTCCTGCCCATTGCGCCTCGGCCCGGCCTCCGAAGACCGAGCGGTCAATCTGATTGTAGGTGCCCGCCGTCGCTGACGGTGGCCCGGGCGGAGGAGTCGCCAACGGGTTCTCCAGCTGACGGAAGAGCCCGAATGCCGCGCCCTGGAAGGACCACGCCGACCCGGCGCGGTACTGGACGGCGATCGAAACCTGCTGCTGCTTGACCCGCTTGTCGGCGCCCCGGCTCACGTTGTTGGGGGCGGCCAGGGTCGGATCCGCGGCGGCCTCAGCGAACGTCAGAGCGCCGGGGTTCTCGGCTTGGGGCGTGTTGGCGATTGCGATCCTGGTGGTCACCGTGGTGGCTTCGGTCGGACGCCATCGCACGGCGATGGTGCCCTGTCGCAGGTCGGCCCGGCTGTGCTGCCGATAGCCGTCGGTGGTGAAGCGGGAGAGGCTCCAGGTGCCGTCGACCTCCTCGCCCCGGCCGCTCCCGTACAACCTCACCTTCCGGCTGCCGAAGGCACCCCCTTCGACCCCGACGCCGAACATCACCGGGTTGGGGGCCGGGGCGGCGCTCTCCAGCAGCAGTACCCCGCCGGAGGCATTGCCGTAGAGGGCCGACGCAGCGCCCCGCAGTACTTCGATCCGCTCGAGGCTGGCGTAGTCCACGTTGGTCAGCTGGCTCTGGCCGTCGGGC